>SLQI01000322.1 GCA_007131535.1 Balneolales bacterium
CCAATAACTTTGTTCCGCTCGTCCCAAAAATGCTCATGTACGCTCTGTGCACTGCGCTTTTAGGGAGCTTCACGCGCCTTGATCCTGGCGTTTTCTTACGACACTACTGTCATGTCACATGTACTTTGGCGCGTAAGTCAGAGTATTTTAAATTCGAAATCCGAAGCACGAAATCCGAAACAAGCACTAAATCCCAATGACATAATTTCCAAACACTTAATGGCGAGTTTCGAGCTTAATCTTGCCATCGATTGTTTGGAACCCCGAGATTCGGGGACTTACTCGGGGCAGGCATTAGAATTTGTTTCGCTTACGCGGGAATCGCTACGCTCGGTGCGAATTTCGGATTTCGTGCTTCGTATTTTTAAAACTGTAATTTACCTGATAAACTACGTGTGACAAAACACTATCACTTTTCTTACAGACACTACTTAAACGTGGATATATTGCTGAACTATGTGTTCCGGGGAGATCATGATGCTGCTAACAGACAAACAACCAAACGTCCAAACCCAACACGTTACATTCCGGGGCGATAATGCAATGCTTCAAAAATATATTAACAGTTTTTCAGTTATAACATCGAAACTGTCCAGACTGTCCGGACTTATATTTAATTCTATGAAAACAAAAAAGTGGCAACTACAGGATGCCAAAAACAAATTCAGCGAAATCGTGCGCCGGGCCGCAACTGAAGGGCCTCAGTTTGTAAGCAAGCACGGGAAAGAGGAAGTTGTGGTGCTCTCCATGAAAGATTATAAAAAACTGGAAGGGCCTGAAAATTCACTCGTGGATTTTTTCCGGAACTCCCCGCTTGCCTCTGTGGAGTTGGAAGTTGAACGCGATAAAACACCTTCCCGGGATGTGGCTCTATGAGTTACCTACTTGATACGTGTTGCATCTCCGAGTTAACCCGGCCAAATCCTGATCAAAACGTTCTTTCCTGGTTTTCCGGCCATGATGAATCGGAAATGTACCTGAGTGTGATAACCATTGGAGAAATCACAAAAGGAATAGAAAAATTACCGGATTCCGGAAAAAAATCGCAGCTCCATCATTGGGTTAATCATGATCTGAAAGAGCGTTTCAACTACAGGATCATTGACCTTACCATGCCGGAGATCGTCAAGTGGGGAAGAGTTTTAGCAAACTGCGAAAAAGCGGGCACCCCAATGCCGGCGGTTGATGCGTTAATCGTCGCCACGGCGTTAGTGCATGACCTCATTGTGGTAACAAGAAATGTTGACGATATGAGGCCGGCGGGTGTTCGGGTTAAAAATCCCTGGGAGGGGTAAACGCCGTCAGATCCTTCGGATGCTGACGGGTTTTAGGAAGCTAAATCTGACAGCGTCCGCAGGACCTGTCAGCATTTTCTTCGAAATACTTTTTGTAAAAAAACCTAAGACTCCAACAACTCCCTCAAATACCGCCCCGTATAACTCTCCTCCACCCCGGCAATCTCTTCCGGAGTGCCGGCGCCGACGACTTTTCCACCGCCATAGCCACCTTCCGGACCGATATCGATAACCCAATCAGCGGATTTAATCACATCCAGATTGTGTTCGATGATAATTACTGAGTGGCCACTATCCACCAGTCGATTGAAGGATTGCAGTAGCCGGCTGACATCCTCAAAGTGTAAACCGGTAGTGGGCTCATCAAAAAAGTAAAGCGTATGGTCGGTATGACCCTGGGATAAAATTTTAGCCAGTTTTACCCGCTGCGCTTCCCCGCCGGAAAGCGTCGTCGCGCTCTGACCCAGCTTCAGGTAGCCCAGACCGACATCCTCCATCACCTGCAGGCGCGAGGTGATCTGCGGCTGATCCTCAAAAAACTCCAGCGCCTCCGAAATCGACATCTCCAGCACATCGTGGATATTGTGCCCCTGATATTTAATTCCTAACACATCTTTGCGGTAGCGCTGCCCGCCGCATTCCTGACACGGCAGCTCAATATCGGCGAGAAACTGCATTTCAATTTTCTGAACGCCTTCGCCCTCGCACTCTTCACAACGTCCGCCGGGCACGTTGAAGGAAAAGTGTCCGCTCTTAAATCCCATAATTTTCGCCTGCCGCGTACCCGCAAAAAGATCCCGGATGCCGTCAAACGCCTTGGTGTAGGTAGCGGGATTGGAGCGTGTTGACCGGCCGATAGGAGACTGATCCACCATCTGCGCATCTTTGATGTTTTGCAGGCCGGTAAGTTTCTTGTATCGGCCCACCTTGCCTTTCCAGGTGGCCAGCTCTTTCATAATGGCGGCATATAATGTGCCGTGCACCAGCGTCGATTTTCCCGAGCCACTGACGCCGGTTACACAGGTCATTGTTCCAAGCGGGAATTCGACATCGATGTGCTTGAGGTTGTGTTCGGAGGCATCCTGCAGAACGAGTTTTTTACCGGAGCCCTGCCGCCGCTTTTCCGGCACCGGAATTTCCTTGCGGCCGCTTAGGTATTTGCCGGTCAGCGTGTTGGATGCGAGCAGCTCCTCATACGAGCCGTTGAAACTAACTTCTCCGCCGTGGCGCCCGGCAAACGGACCGATATCGATCACGTGGTCGGCCGCTTTGATCATCTCCGGATCGTGTTCGACCACCAGCACGGTGTTGCCGATATCCCGCAGTGATTTGAGGATGCTGATCAATTTGTCATTATCGCGGGGATGCAGTCCGATGGTCGGCTCATCCAGCACATACAGGCTGCCGATCAGTGAACTGCCAAGGGCGTTGGCCAGGTTGATCCGCTGGGCCTCGCCGCCGGAAAGCGTATTGGCAAGACGATCCAGGGTGAGGTAATGCAATCCGACTTCATCCAGGTAGCGCAGGCGCTTACGGATTTCGGAGAGAATCTGGCTGGCTACATTATGTTCGTATTCGGTCAGCTCGAGCTGTTCAAAAAATTCGCGGGCATGACCGATGGTCTGCTCTGTGACCTCCCCAATATGCAATCCCTGAATTTTCACATTAAGCGCATCTTTCCGAACCCTTGAACCGTCACACTCCGGGCAGCGGGAAAACCCACGGTACCGGGAGTAAAACACCCGCATGTGGACTTTGTAGAATTCCTGCTGCACCAGCTTGAAAAACCCGTTAATCCCAACATACTCATCTTTGCCGTTCCAGATGATATCACGGGTAGATTTATCCAGCATCCGGTAGGGTGCGTCGATGGGAAGCTGGTTGCGGGCGGCAATTCTAACCAGATCCTTCAAATGCTTCTGAAACCGGCTGCCGTTGAACGGGGCGATGGCGCCGTTACGAATGGACTGATCCGGATCGGGGATGATTTTATCTTCATCAAGGCCCTGGATGCGGCCGAAGCCCTCGCATTCCGGACAGGCGCCGTACGGGCTGTTGAATGAAAACATCTGCGGAGTCGGCTCTTCAAAGTCGATGCCATCCAGCTCAAACCGTTCGCTGAAATGCAGCTCCTCGCCGCCGCGCAGCTTGACACTGCACCGACCTTTGCCTTCCTGAAAGGCGAGATCCAGCGAATCGGAAAGTCGGGCGCGGGTGTCGTCGTCCTCTTTTTTGATTGCCAGCCGGTCAACCAGTACGCGTAGCTTTTCGGATTTGTGTTTTTTCAGGTCGGGTTGATCGTTGGTCAGATCCACAATGGTCTCATCGGGAAGCAGAATCCGGTTGAATCCCTTTTGGCGCAGCATCTCAAACTCTTGCTCCACATCCTTCTTTTTGGAATACTGAAGCGG
>SLQI01000507.1 GCA_007131535.1 Balneolales bacterium
GGCCTCAGTCTATAGACGACTCCAAAGCCCGGGAAGACTGGAACTGGCATCACGAGTATGATGTAGACAGCATGACCGAAGTGATGCTTCGGGAGTTGTCGGGTACCAGGGTAAACTCAAATCAATCAGACCAATGAAAATACTTGCCGGATTTAAAGTTATCATCTTTGTTAGCGTTGCAGCTGTATCAGGCTGTGCTCATTCTTCGGAAATCAATTCCGAAAAAAAAGTTAATCAACCCGAATCAGCAGCCGATGAGACCGGAGCGCTTTTTATAATCGGTGGTGGCAGCCGCCCGGAATCCATGATGATGCGAATGATTGAAGAAGCGGATATTGAGGATGATGACCTTGTAGTTATCCTGCCGATGTCCGGCTCTGATCCACAAGCCTCGGGGAAGAGCCATGTTGAAGAATTCACCGGCTATGGACTATCGAATGTTCATTCCATTATTTTCACCGAAGATGAATCACCTGCCGCCTCCCAACTGGATTCACTTCGGAAGGCAGGCATGATTTATATTCCGGGCGGATCTCAACGCAGATTTATGAATACCGTCAGAGATACGGATGTATTCGAGGCACTCCATGAAATTCATCAGGGCGGGACTTTGATTGGCGGCACCAGCGCCGGAGCTGCGGTGATGTCCGATAAGATGATAACCGGCACGGAGCTGCGAGCCGATGAATATTACGCCACGTTCAGGCGCCTGGAACAGGATAACATCGAAATAGAAACCGGAATCGGTTTTTTGGATTCCGCATTAATTGACCAGCATTTTGTCTGGCGAGCCCGCAACAACCGCTTACTCACCGGTATCCTTGAATTCCCTCACCTGGTAGGAATCGGCATTGATGAGTCCACAGCAATATTGGTTCGGGGAGATAAGGCCGAAGTAGTGGGAAAATCCCAGGTGCTCGTGTACCGCAACCCCGATGAAAGTCAATACGTGGGACAGAATGATAAATTCGGTGCCCGGAACCTGAGAATTGATGTGTATCTGGATGGGGAGGAATTTGAGATCAGCAGGTGAGTGTAGGTATAGGATCAGGTATTTTAAAACATCGGGTCTGCACGGATTTAAACTGATTTTAAGGGTTGATGAGCAGCATAAATTACCTTCAGTAACAATATAACCGGAAGCAAAAATAGAAATGGATGGAATAACCAAAATAAGTTATGGTAACTTCGCATTCATCCATTTCCGTTGGCAGAAGTGCATGTAGAACAATAGCTTCTCTCAGACTATCAAAGCCGGATTCCTCTTAGAGGCTGTCAAAAAGTAAATTTTTGATATTGGCAACCTAATAAATATAACCGTCATCCCGGAAGGAAGCCGGAGGAAGGACGGCTTGCTATCCGTGCCACAGGCATCCCTTTGGGAGAATCCAGGGTTATAACCCGAGTTCGATTCTAATGTTGGGTAGAACAAAAATGTTGCAAAAGTATGTTCGCTTCAAATATCTGTACAGATTCAATTATCCTGATGCTAAATAAGGGATGAACAAGCTTTGATCGTCAGAAGTACGACAAAACAGTCAAAACGGAATTCTATTTCCTTACCTCTCCGATTTAGGTTTTATCACCTAAGTCTTCTAAAAAGCACTCATCTATTTCCGTTGACTTCAGTCAACGGTTAAACGGCGCCCCTACCGACCACAAAATCGGGGCTTTAGCCCCGAACAGGTTAGTTTGACATATATTAATAAATTCTTCCATGTAGGGATTTCTCGGTTTGAGAAGAAGGATGACTGGAGTTGTGAAACGGGGGAAGTAGCGGGGCTAAAGCACCGCATTTATTTGAAAGGGAGACACTTATCCGTTGATTAAAGTCAACGGAAATGGATGGGTGCGAAACAGATAACAACCGAGGCAGTTGACCAGCAACCAGTAACAGACATATCAAGTGCCCAAAAACCACCACTTGGTTGATAAAATTTAGAATCGAACTCAGGGTTATGGGCTAATGTTTTGCCATATTCACTTGATCCTCCCAAAGGGATGCCTGTGGCAGGGCTATTTTCGGTCGTCCTCCACTGCGTTCCGGACTTAGTGTTATTTACACTTAGCCCATACAATCCGTTTAAATCCGTGCAGATCCGCGGATAAAAACTTTAAAGGACCCGTTTTTTCGGATTGAATTTTATATTGACTTATTCTATCAGGCCCTCAATCGTATTTTTCCATTTATCTTCTTCTTGGTGCAGCCACTGTTCAATTTGTGCTAAATCTTTGTGGATCTCTTCTTTGGGGTAACTTCCCGGTGCACCGGTGTGCGCATAGGTGGCTTTTAGCGTCTCGTTGTCCGGCACCGGAATCGTTTCCAGTTCCGAAGCTGTTTGCTGGTAGGCTTCCCGAAATGGCAATCCTTCATTAACCAATTTGTTGGCATGGTGGGTAGCCATGACCTCAGAAGTTATTGAGGTGTGGCATTCTTTCTTGTTGAACGACATTCCACTAAGCCCAAAGTCCGCGGCTTGGGTCAGATCCTGACTTTGCTTCAAGGCATTCAACACTACCGCTTTAACCGGCTGCAAGTCCCGATGGTATCCGGAAGTTAAGTTGGCTGAGATGCTGCTCAGCTCTCGTCCTGCGCCGGTCAGCCGATGATATGCGCCACGTATCAGCTCCCAGAGATCGGGGTTGCGTTTTTGGGGCATGATGCTGCTGCCCGAAATTTGACTATCATCCAAATGAATGAAACCGGACCGCAGAAACTCGATGATATCAGCCGCCATTCGGTTGAGGGATAGTCCGGCATATTCGAGAGCGTGAATAACCCGCATAGCTGAAGCTGACCGTGATGGTTGAACGGCATTAACTTCTGTCATTGCAAAAGCAAAGCCGAGTTTAGATGATAAATATTCACGGT
The DNA here is from genome assembly GCA_007131535.1 of Balneolales bacterium. Lineage (GTDB taxonomy): Bacteria > Bacteroidota > Rhodothermia > Balneolales > Natronogracilivirgulaceae > SLJN01. Next base: position 2,873 of record SLQI01000507.1, read on the forward strand.
CGATGGGGATGTGCGGTGCTCCATATCCGGCGGCGCTGCCCAGCGGACAGAAATCAACCTGGCGATAAGCGTGCTTCAGACTGTCCAGATCATTGAGCAGCAGACGAATGTATCCGGCTGCCCAGGCATCTGCCGATGTTGGCATGGCAGGTTGGGTGTGGGTCATACCGGCAAAAAAGACGCCTTCGTTATCCACAGCAATACGATCCAGATTCCGGATAATCGAGGTGATCATCCCCATACAAATCCGGAGTTCTTCTTTGAGCGCCAGATTGATATCGGTAACCACCTGATCATTCCGGGAACGACCGGTGTGAATGCGTTTTCCGGCTTCACCCGTATGCTCCGTCAGATATTTCTCCGTGGCCGAATGGACATCTTCATCTTCTTCACTCAATGAAAAATTACCGGCTTTCCAATCCTTATAAAGTGATGATAAGCAAGATGATACATTATTTAGTTCAGAATCATTATAAATATTGACCCGATGAAGCATCCGGGCCTGAGCAATATTGACCAGGATATCGTAGGGTATGAGTTGCTGATCCCATTTACGATCTTCAGCGGTAGTGAACTGGTGGAAAAAGTCCCGGCCCGGAGTTTCGTCGCTGCTTTTTTGCCAGAGGGTTTTCATGGTTTCTGAATCTATAATAGGGTCTGTGTTTATTAAAAACAGTTTAATGCGAGGTGAAATACTTCCGGATGATCTCGCCATAAACACGTTCTGCCAGTTTAACCTGTGCGAGTTCAATGGATTCATTCCGGGTATGGGAATCGTTGCTGTTGCCCGGACCCAGTTTCACGGTGGGCACATCGCTGAGAAACACCCA
>SLQI01000236.1 GCA_007131535.1 Balneolales bacterium
ACGGTTCATTGTTTCATCAATGAAAGGGATGTGTTTGAAATGAATCTTAAGCAGGAAGTGGAAATGACCTCGCAGAAATTTCATTTCGGCAATCATTTCATCCCGGTTAGGTTCGTCGGCTTCATCGATAGCTTTAATTGCTCTGAGTGCTGAGTTTGTCCGGGAAACGGCCTGGTAGAGGTGAAACCACATGCCATCGATATGGCCTATTTCCGGAGTGGCGGTAGCAGCAAAGGTTTCAACGAAATGATACCCTTCCTGATCCCCGGTTCCTCCACCTCCTTTATAGGAGTCGTCGGCCCGCATACTCCCATAAGCCCAGTTATAACCGTACGGCGCCATAAAATGGTCATTACCGAGAGCGGCATAAGCTGCGATGATGAGTCCGTCAACTCTTTCGGGATCATCCATATCCTCTTCACTCATAGCACCTCTTGGTGTATGATCCAAAAAGCCATCACAGGAAGTGACGGCAAATATTGCTGAGGCGAAAATCAACAGATAGAATAACTTATTATTAAACATAATTTTAAAAATTTTGAATGTGATCAGAATCTCACATTAATTCCGGTCATCAGATTTCTGGAATAAGGGAATGCGTTACCGGGGTTTTCAGGATCCGGTCCTGTAAAATCAGAACTGGAAATAGTGAAAAGGTTCTCACCCTGTATAAAAATAGTTAGCTCGGAAGCCCCGAACCGCTGTATCAAGCTCTCGGAGAAATTGTAGCCAAGCCGAACTTCACGAAGCTTTAAAAAGGATCCGTCTTCAATGAAATAAGTAGACAATCTTTCTTCATTATTGGTATCACTTAGAGTGAGCGCAGGGATATCCGTATCGGGGTTATCGGGACTCCATGCATTAAGTGTTCGCTGTCCCCAATTGGTCTCGTTCCAGATGGATGTAAAATCCGTAAACATTTTCATGGAATTAAATACATCCGGGCCCTGGAGGCCATGGAAGAAGAACGAAAGATCAAAATTCCGGTACACCAGATCGGCACCAAAACTATACTCAAAATCAGGAATGGAGGTTCCAAGCCATGTACGATCAGCATCTGTAATCTCACCGTCTCCGGTCAGATCCTTATATCTGATTCGACCAACATCAGCTCCGGGTTGATGGGCGTGTTCGTCAACCTCTTCCTGGTTTTGAAATATACCGTCGGCAACGTAACCGAAGTGTGAGGAAGGTGATCGGCCCACTATATCTTCTCCGGCACCTCCTGGATAAGCAAATCTTACAGCTTCCGGAAGTTCGGTGACTTTATCCCGAAAAGCTGAAATCGTACCACGCAAATTGTATCTGAGATCACCGATTTCATTATCGAAGTTGATACTGGCGTCAAAGCCACGAACCTCAACGGTAGCCCCGTTAAACCATGTAGCGCCACCGTCCCCGATGGTTCCGAGGTAAGGAGGCGAAATCAGGATATCTTCGGTTTCGCGATAATAAGCATCAAATTCGACACGAAGCCGGTCACTAAACATGCCGATATTCGTACCAACGTTGACCTCGGCTGTCTCTTCCCACCTGAGCGGCGGATTTCCGGTTTGGGTTCTCATTATACCAGATGGAAGGGTTCCGGAACCTCTGCCGGCAATATCGTAAGAAGTTGCATCTCCCGGCGCAAAACCGAGAATACCAGGATCATACAAAGGCTCAAATAATGTAAATCTGGCTTCATTACCGATTTCCTGATTACCTACAACTCCATAACCAGCTCTGAATCGAAGATTAGAGATTATTTCCTGATCCGGGAAAAAGTCTTCCTCACTGATCCTCCAGCCGGCTGAAAACGAAGGAAAGAAACCGAAGCGATCATCTACTCCAAATCGGGAAGAGCCGTCTACACGAAAGGTACCGGAGGCAATATAGCGATCCCGGTAATTATAATTTACTCTGGAGAAGAACGACTGCAAAGAATACCCGGTTCCCGTACCGCTTACGAACTGCTCACCAACTCCGGCATTTTCAACCATGAATTCCGGTGTTTCGATAGCAAAATCCTGCCTTAATGTAGAATACTCTGTGTATGTATTCTGAATTGCTTCTATACCACCAATAGCGTTGAGTCCGTGTGAACCAAACTGCTGAGTATACTCAAGTGTTGAGTTGATCGTCCACTCAAATAAATCGCTGTTAAAGTTGGAAAGTGAATTCGTATCACTGCTTAAAAAACCGGTTCGATAGGTTCTGTGGATGATCCGGTTCATATTGCGCTCCCAATCAAACCCTACCCTGGTGTTGAACTGAAGGTCATCCAGGATGTTAAATCTGGCAAAAACATTACCGTAGGTCTGGTAAGAGTTAAAGTCATCCCACTTATTATGTTCCAGTAATCTCACCGGGTTTTGACGATCCCCCATACCAGCTCCTAAAGGTCCTGCAAAGTTTCCATCTTCAGTATATACCGGCAAAGTAGGTTGTTGAGTCAGTGTTAGCTCAAGCGGACCACTTGGCAGAGGTGTTCCGGTCTGATAGGATACAGCAAGGTTTTCCCCAACCGTTAGCCGGTTGTCAAAGAAATTGAACTCGGTATTTACCCTACCGGTTATCCTTTCGAAATTCTGGTGATTTAATATCGCTTCATTGGTGTGATAGCGCAGGGAGAATCTCCCGCGAGTTCGATCAGTCCCGGCAGAAACAGCCAATTCATGTTGCTGAATCTGGCCGGTCCGTGTAACCTCATCAAACCAATCCGTATCTGCTGTTCGTACATTTTGGTTAGCATCGAGAAATTCCGGGATAATCACCTCATTGAGTGTGAAATGAAGGTCCCCGTCAATTCGCTCCCAATCGTAATCATATTCATAAATGGGCAGGTTCTCCGGACGCTGACCGTCATTGGTACCGGCAATAAACAAAACTTCACCTCTTTCTCTGGCATTCAACGGTTGCGGTCTTGCCGTATAACCGGAAGCAGTAAGCCTTCCGCTGTATTCCACTTCAAACCGGTCTCTGATGCCACTTTTGGTTTCAATAACAATTACACCGTTAGAAGCACGGGAGCCGTAAATTGAAGCCGCCGCCGCATCCCTCAATACCTGAATAGACTCGATATCATTCGGATTCAACTTGTTTGCCGCTGCGGTCTTTGACGGCACGCCATCAATCACATATAAAGGTGCGTTGTCACCCAGGGTACTGAAACCTCTGATAACCACGGAAGCATCATCAAAAGGAGAGCCGTCGAAGGTAATCGAAACCCCCGGCATTCTGCCCTGTAACTCCTGAAGCACATTCGCGGATGTTCTCTGGGCAATATCCTGAGTTCGGGCAACACTTACAGATCCGGTAATATCTTCACGTCGTTGTATCTGATAACCCGTTACAACAACCCCCTCACCTTCAATAACGGTAGGGGTCATTTGAATTTCAATTTCCGAGCGCCCTTCAATCGGCACTTCTATAGATTGATACCCGAGGTAACTGAGATGAAGGGTATCAGTTGGTGAAGGTGCGACCAAGCGGAACTCACCCTCAATATTTGTTGACGTTCCTACAGTCGTGCCTTTTACACTTACATTTACGCCTATTAACGGAGCGCCGTCATCTTCGTCAGTTACTCTACCGCTAACTTCGTGCTGAACTCCTTCTGCATTTTTAGAAAGCGCTTCCGAAACTGTACCAAACAAAACGAGAGGTATTAACAAACAAAGTGATTGTAGCTTAATCCGAACTTTGTACATAATGGAG
>SLQI01000273.1 GCA_007131535.1 Balneolales bacterium
ATCGCTTAAATCACAATGGAAACAGGAAATTGAAAAATTTAGCCACGAAAAAGCGGTCGTCGCCGAGGGGCTGCCGCATGAACGAGCTGAACTATACCGCACTACGGATGCCTATTTTGTGATTGTCAATTACGAAACGGTTTTGCGGGATCTGCGGGAGTTAAACCGTATGGAGTCCGATTTTGTGATACTTGATGAAGCCCAGCGCATTAAAAATTATACCACCATAACAGCTGATACTATAAAACGGCTACATCGCCGCCATTCACTTGTCATTACCGGCACCCCTTTGGAAAACCGGTTGACCGAGCTATACTCGGTCGTTCAGTTTGTTGATCCCGGATATCTGGCCCCGCTTTGGGAGTTTTCTTATCAGCATTGTTATTTCGATCCGGATAAGAAAAACAAAATCACCGGTCACTATAACCTCAAAGAGCTGAAGCAACGACTTGAACCGATTCTGATCCGCCGGGAAAAACGCAGTGTTATCCAGCAGCTCCCTAATATAACGGAGGTAAATGTACCTGTAAATCTGCATCCGGAGCAGTCGGCCTACCATAGTAATTTTGCCAAAGGCGTATCACAGATACTCCGGAAAAAGTTTATGACGCCCTATGATCACCAGCGTCTGATGCTCCTGCTGACCAACATGCGGATGTGCTGCAACTCTACCTATTTAATTGATAAAGAATCCCATTTTTCGCCGAAACTGCATGAATTGAAGCACATTCTTCTGGACAAACTGAATATTCGTCAAGCCGGGTCCAAGATCATCATATTTTCCGAATGGGTTACCATGCTCCAACTGATCGGCCAGATGCTTCAGGAACTGGAGATCGGCTTTGTGAGACTAAGCGGGCAAGTGGCAGTCAAAAACCGGAGCAAGCTTATTGAAAAGTTTGAAAATGATCCCAATTGCAAGGTATTTCTATCCACCGAAGCCGGCGGTTCCGGACTTAATCTGCAGGTTGCCGATACGGTAGTTAACTTTGAATTGCCCTGGAATCCGGCAAAGAAAAATCAGCGGTTAGGACGCATCGACCGGATCGGGCAGAAGAAAAACAAATTAACGGTAGTTAATCTGGTAACCCGAAATTCCATCGAAACACGCATAGCATCCGGTCTCACCCTAAAGCAAAATCTGTTTGAAGGGGTGCTGGATTCCGACTCCGATTACGATACGATAGATTTCGCCGAAGCGGGCAAGGCGGAGTTTTTGAAGCAAATTGAGGAATCCATAAGCGGATTTACCGACGATGAGCCGTCCCGGCAGGAGGAAGAAGAAACAGAAGCAGAGCAAGAACAGACCGATCTCGATATTCTGGATGAGTTAGCGGATGAAGAAAACGATGAGCCATTCGCCGAATCTCCTACCGGTACTTTCAGCAGTTCCGAATCCGCCGGAAGTAATTCCCATTCCGCACCGTCAGCCGACGAACGAAAAAAACGGGCCAAAGAAGCCGAAGAGGTGATGAATAAAGGACTCGAATTCTTCAACGGACTTTTCAAAATGTCCACCGGTAATGAATCCGGACTGGAAGACCAACAAATGAAGTTCAATGAAGAAACCGGTGAGATTGAAATGAAGTTTAAATTGCCGGGTTTTTGATTGGTAGTTTATATAGTGACAAAGTGACAAAGTGACAGAGTTAAGTTAGTTTTCTAAATACAGAGATTTAATGGGTAAACGGAAGAAAAAGAAAAACAAAAGCAACACGCCACGGCGAAAGCGGATGAATCGTGCCGCACGCTTGCAGGCTGCGGAACAGTGGATTAAGACATACACTGGCAGAGATATCGTAAAAGGGTACGCAAAATGGTTCGGAGAGGATGAGGTGTGTGCAATCATCGAATTGCGAATGCTTGGTTTCGATATTAGTGAAGACAGGTTAACTAAGGCTAAAGAAAAGATTGCGGATAAAGCTGAGACCAGACGCAAACGTAAGGAGCAAAAACAACAACAAGAGCTGGAAGCTCTATATAATGATTGCGACGGAAACTTCTATTATATAGCCGGTTACACCTCCAACGGAGTGCCGTTTGGAGTCACATGGGAGCAGATGGGCGAAACACCACCGTGGGTGGAGGATGAAGGTTACTAAGACGGAAGCTGTTATCCCATGTAAACTACAAATGCTGACGGATCCTGTGGCCAATATCAGATTTTGTAGATCCAAAAACCCGACGGAGAGCTCGGGGATAATGAGTTACGGGAAATTGTGGAGTTGGGTTCCGGTGCAGATAAGAAATCACAATGAGCAAATAACAAATAAGCACCAAATATCGAATCACTGAAATCTCAAACGGTTGCCAGGGCTGAATTCAAGTTGAATTAAAGTTGCTAAATTCGCAATTTGCGAATTGCGAATAGCGAATCAATCATTGCTACATTCCATATGAAACGACCTTCCGGAATGCGACCTCAGGATATCGTCATCCTGCTTAAAATCATAGCAAAGAAGGATTCATCCTGGATGATGAAAGATCTGGCTTATGAGCTGCAGATTAGTGCCGGCGAGGTGAGCGAGTCATTGGCGCGCAGTGCCTACTGCGGATTACTGGGCCCGGACAAAAGACGTATTATGAAATCCAACCTGCTCGACTTTTTGCGATATGGTCTGAAATATGTTTTCCCAACTCATCCCGGAGCTCTTACCCGGGGAATGCCCACCGCAATCAGTGCACCACCCCTGAATGCTCTTATTTCTGCAGGAGAGCAATTTGTGTGGCCTTATGAAAAAGGTACAATCAGGGGATCAGCTATTTTACCATTGATCCCCACCCTGCCCTATGCATGCAGTGAAGATCCGGAGTTTTATGAATTAGCTGCACTCACCGATGCACTGCGTATCGGAAAAGCACGTGAGAGCACTCTGGCGTATTCTGAGCTGGAAAAACGGATGAAATAATATGCTGTATGCTAAAGATAAACTGAAGGCAGTTAAGCAGGTTGCCGAATCACTTGGTGAATTAAAAGACTCTGTTGTATTCGTCGGTGGGGCGGTAATTGGCTTGTATGTTGACGATCCGGCTGCTGAAGATATACGTCCTACGAAAGATGTGGATATTACAGCCGAAATAACATCCATTGGAAAATTAGAAAATTTGAGACAGGAGCTTACAAATCGGGGTTTTAAGCAATCCCATGAGGATCAGGTAATTTGCCGCTTCCGACTAGATAATTTACTGGTGGATGTCATGAGTACACATCCGATAGACTGGGTGCCTGCAAACCGGTGGTTTAAACCCGGTTTTGATCATTTGGAGGTTAAAAAGATTGATACTACATACATTAATATTCTATCATTGCCATTTTATTTGGCTGCAAAATTTGAATCCCATCAAGACCGTGGTGGTCAAGACCCGAGGATGAGTAAGGATTTCGAGGATATTACTTTTCTACTGGATAATATTACAGATTTCAAAACGCAGGTTTATAACGCTCCGCAGGATGTCCGTAAGTATCTCTTCAATTGGTTTGAGTATATTAGTGATGATGATGAATTACAGGAAGCGATCATTGCCAACCTGCCACCCGCAAACCGGCAAGAACGTTTTGAAATGATTATTGATAGTGTAAATCAACTGAGGATAAGCTAATACAGCATTTGACTGCTGTCTGTCCGATAAGTCATTACATTTTTACAACACTGCATAACCAAATAGAAATTAACTCATGTCCTCATCCGACTCGAAAA
>SLQI01000442.1 GCA_007131535.1 Balneolales bacterium
AAATAATACCATCCTGACCAGCTCCGGCCGCTTATGATCTTCGAGTTCCTTCTTAATCGTGCGCAGGGCAACTTGCGCTGCATCATGCATCGGATAGCCGAAAACTCCCGTTGAAATCGCCGGAAAACCGATTCGGTTTATTTCATTTTCCCGCGCCAGTTTGAGCCCATTCACATAACAATTTTTCAAAAGCTCTTCTTCCGGCTTGTCCTGTCCGTAGACCGGTCCCAATACATGAATAACATATTGGTTGGGCAAATTAAAGGCCGGTGTAATAACGGCTTCACCCGGTTTAATCGGTGCCATTGGTTTGCAGGCTTCGTACAGCTCAGGTCCGGCAGCCCGGTGAATAGCGCCGGCCACTCCACCGCCGCTTGCCAGCCGGGCATTAGCGGCATTTACAACCGCATCCAGATCCTCCTGTGATGCAATATCTCCCTGCATGAGTTCAATTCTGCAATTGCCTATATCGATATGATCAGCCATAGTACTATTGGTTTATTTGATAAGTAGTGTCTGTTAGAAAACGCCAATATCTTCGTTCCGCTCGTCCCAAAAATGCTCATGTACGGGCTGTACACTGCGCTTTTTGGGAGCTTCGCGCGCCTTGATCTTGGCGTTTTCTTACAACACTACCATTTTTCTAACAGGCACTTAGTAGTGATGTCGCATATCATGCCCAAAATTTGATAACATGCTGCGGCTTTTTCAAATTATCTAATCTCAAGCCCGTCCTGAAAAATTCCCGACTCTGCATTCTGATACGGCTCACATTATCATTATATAGAACCTGCTATAAATGGCCACCGAGGAATGCAAGAGAAAGCACCTGCCATCCACGTAGACGCGAGGACGCGTGGTGATAGTGGGCCGGTGCGGGGACGCACTCGGCCGGCGTTTGGGAGTTGGGTTGAATAGCGAGTCTTTACCGTGCGAATTACGACTCAGACAATTATTGGCTAAGTTTGGATTCAGTAGATTTGAAGTAGGTATATCAGGCTTCATAATTTTTGAGTTCACTTCAGAACCCACAGGCAACCCAACGGGTTTTAAACGGGTACGGTCTGATAGATACAACATTCTCATTAACTCAAGACCCGATAAATATGCAACCATCGAATCGCTCTTTTCAACCAATGCCTGCCTGGGTATTCCCTTTATTTTTTATCATACCATTCGGCCTGATCATCAATATTGCCGGGTGCGACAGCCCCACCGACGCCAACGATGATCCTGAGCCGGACGAGGTTATTATCCAGGATCATTCGTTTTCTCCCTCGAATCTTGAAGTCACAGAGGGGACCACCGTCACCTGGTTTAACCAGGGCAACGACGTGCATACCGTTACCAGCGGCTCCGATGGCGACCATGACGGTAATTTCGACAGCGGCAATATGGATCCCGGGGATGAATTTTCCTACCAGTTTGATGAGCCCGGAACCTATGAATACTACTGCATTCCTCATGTGCAGGCCGGCATGACAGGCACGGTTACCGTAGTTCCTGCCGATTAAGACCATCAATTACCCTACATGACTACGAATAGTTAATATGATACGTGCCGTCTGTCTGCTGCTATTCTTATGGGCCGGTTCCGTCGGAACCTCAACCGATGACATCGTCTATTATACCGACGAAGGTTATGCCGAATTTCACTCTTCGGTTCCTCTGGATACCTTCACCGGAAAATCCGATTACCTCACCGGTATGATCGATCTCAACTCCGGTGAGATTGATTTTTTCCTCGATCTGGAAACCCTCAAAACCGGAAACAATCGACGGGACCGCGACATGTACCGCACACTAAACGTCGAAGAGTTTCCATTTGCTGAATTCACCGGCTCGCTGACTTCAGATTTCGACTCCTCAACCACATCGCCGCAACCGGTTGAAGCAGAAGGTGAATTTACAGTTCACGGAGTAACAAGGGACTTTACAGTTGAAGGCCGGCTTCAAAAACTGGGAGATTCCCTGATTCTTGAAGCCGAATGGATAATCGATATCACCGATTACGACATAGAGCCCCCGGGAATCCTCTTTTACCGGGTGGCTGATGAAATGGATGTTAAAATTGAAGCCACGTTAAAAGAACGAAACCGGGATGAACTCTGATAACGATACCATCTTGTATATAACACCCTTGAAAACCACCGGTGGTAAGATCATAGGGTCATTAACAGGATATATTCTGCTTGCAACCCTGTTCTGGGTTACATCGCTTCCTTTTGCTGAAAACGCTGAGGCCCAGATCCCGAGAGAGCGCGCCGAAGTGGATGAGCCCGTCGACAATATATTCTGGGCAAGTACCAACATTGGTCTTCGCACCGTACGCGCTGAGTCAGCCGGTTCACTGAATTCAACCGTAAAGCATACCTTCGGTCTGGTTGAAGGAGGAATAGATAGTTTTTTCGGACTGGATGACGGCGCCAACACCCGGCTCGGCGTGGAATATGGTTTTACCGAACGGTTTACCGCCGGTCTCGGGCGCATGACTTTCCGCAATGTTGTCGACATCCACGGCCAGTATAACATTCTTCGCCAGACCACCACTGATAGTATGCCCATTGAGCTGGCACTTTATGCTTCCACCGGAATTGAAACGCTGGCCGGTACCGGTCGGAGCTTTTCGGAAAGATTAAGCTACCTTTCCTCATTAATGGTCGCTCGTAAGTTTAACAGCCTCAGTGTACAACTCTCCCCTACACTCGGTGCATTCAACGATGTAACTGAAGGAAATCAAGACCAATTTTTCGGGCTTGGAGTTTCCGCCAATTACGAATTAAACGACCGTCTTGCGCTAAGCGCGGAGTATCTCCCGGTACTCAGTGAGTCCAACCTCGGCACGCATAACTCCTTCGGTGTAGCACTCAATGTTGACACCGGCGGACACATCTTTCAGATGTTCTTTACCGGTTCACAGTGGCACAATGAGCAATACATCATGGCCAATAACCGGGATAGCTTTTGGGAGGGAGAATTAAGGTTCGGTTTTAATATCCACCGGGTCTTTACCCTCCGGTAGAACGAATCATATAAGCAACCCTGACCTGATCATTCCAGTGTACTACAATCAATTTGAAAAGCACCTCTATGCTTAAAAAATTTGAAATAAACACACTCCCTGAGGCAACCATATACCATAAATGAGAGTATTGTCGAAGAGTGATAAATTTCATGCTATCTTATTGATTTGACCAGTCCTTTCGCTCAAACCAAATATTCAACCCTTGTTGAACGAAACTATCAAAGGGTGTCGGAAAAGACGCCGGGAAAGCCAGAAAGCATTGTATGAGATGTTCTATGCCTATGGCATGAGCATCACGCTTCGCTATGCCGACACCCGGGAACAAGGGGCTGCAATATTGAATGATGCCTTTATGAAAGTGTTCGACAACATCAAAAAGTATGACCCGCAGCGGCCGTTCAAGCCGTGGTTGCGGAGGATTATCATCAACACGGCTATCGATCACTTTCACCGTGAGCAAAAACAGGTTTCCTGGATTGACCAGGATTACAATGAAGCGCTGCTAATTGATGATGAAAAAATCATCAGCGGCATTACTTATCAGGAAATCATCGAAATGCTGCAGGAACTGCCTCCGGCCTACCGTACAGTGTTCAACCTCTATGTTATAGAAGGTTTTACCCATGAAGAGGTAGCTGATACACTGGGGATATCCGTAGGAACAT
>SLQI01000075.1 GCA_007131535.1 Balneolales bacterium
AGCCTTGGTAACACCGGCAGCTGTTTCGGCGTCTGTACGCTCATAAACATAGCTGTGCAGTAATTGAGCCCGCTGATAATCCATGAGCACATCGCTGCTGTTACGGCGCCAGCGATAGAGTCCTTCCGGTCCGGATTCGACATCGACCGTTCCGTCGATTTCCTCGGGTTTATCCAGCCAGTGCATCGTACGGGCATCATAGCCTTTAATCAACTCAGCCAGCTCCGACTGCCCTTCATTCTGAAACGTATTCAGGTTTCCGTAACTGTGGTGGATCAAATGTTGATATTCGTGGGCAAGCGTGCCGAACCGCTGCGACGCATCCGGCTCCTCGCCTTCCCGGTACATCCCGGGGTAAGTGTTGATGTAGATGATATCGGCCTGATTACTGTTCATGTATAAAGCATTCTGATCGCCGGGATGAAAATAACCGGCGATGAACCCGCCGCCTTCTTCTTCACTCCAGCCATCCTGAATATCAACCAGCAATGTTTTCAATCGGCCTGAGCCGTCAAAATCAGGAGGATCACCAAATAACTCCTTTCCGATATCAATTATACCCCGATCCGGATTCCATGAATCCTGAGCGGTTTGTTCATCCTGCTCCTTTAATACTGCGTCCACTACGTCCTGGTTTATGGGATCTTCCCATTCACTTACATCTACCCAGATTTCTGATTGGTCACTGATTGCCCGTAGCTCAAATTCTACTTCATCATATTCGGTCGTCGAGCTGCTTTTTTCAAAATTGACCACATAAAAATCCCGGCGATCATCCACTTCGGGGTCATCTCCGTTGGGATCGATGAATTGCTGATGGTTTTGCTGATCCATGTTGAGATCGTCCAGGTCAATGATATCAAGGACGATAGAAGTACCGCAAACATGAGAGCCGTCCGGCATTCCGGGAAGAGGCAGGGTAACCGGCGGGTCATCGGCCTGTGCGTAATTAGTAGAGTTGAGCAAAATGTAGAAGAAAAGTAACGTAGAGAAGAATATTGGAGACTTCTCAGAGGTATAATTTATCATAGTAGAGTCAGGTAGGTTTTATTCTACGGGTTCCCATGATCGAACCTCAATATAGGGGCCTGCCACTCCATACCGTCGATCATCCTTGCATTTACCTGTTACCGTTACAGGAGCGCGGGCACGCCACATCTCTTCGATCACTTTGGGTTCAGCATTCAGTACATAGCGTTCATCTTCATCGGTAATTAACGCCGTATGCACGAACGGCTCATTGCCGATCAGGGTAAGCCGGCCGCTCACGGTGATTTCCTCCTCACAGCAAGTCTGGTTATCTTCTGCAGAAAATACACCGGAGACGAGAAGCGCTATGCATAAATAGATAATCAATTGTTTAACTTATTGATTGCTATTGATTTATACTTTTATAACGCGGCCGGTATAAATTTAATTTCGGGAGTTTTCAATGATGCATTAAAGTTGCCTGAGTTGGCTTAAAACCACCTCCCAGCTTTCGGCAACATCCTGCTTGGTGACATGAGTTTGGCCGGTTACCCAACGGATAACAAACTGCCCGTTCAATTCGGCGTGCGTCAGAAACATCTTGCCGGAATCGTTCAGGCGCTGCATCAGGGTTTGATTAAGCTCATTGAGCCGGACCTTGTCGTCGATTTCGGGGGGATGATATCGAAAACACACCAGGTTCAGCGGAACCGGGGCCATCAGCTCAAAACGGTCATCAGCTTCGATCCACCCGGCCAGCTTCTGACCGATATCGATATGCCGGCGGATGCGCCGGCGGATTTGGTCGGCTCCGTACATCCGCAGTACAAACCACAGCTTGAGGGCACGAAACCGGCGGCCGAGTGGAATCCCCCAGTCCCGGTAGTTGTTGACCTGTTCGTCGGCACGGGTTTGAAGATAGGCCGGGTTGATGGAAAAGGTGCGCTTGAGGGCATCCGCATCGCGGACATAATAGGCGGAGCAGTCGAATTGTACGCCCATCCATTTATGCGGGTTGAATACAAAGGAATCCACCTCATCCAAACCCTCGCACCATTTTTGATATTCCGGCAGGATCAGCGCTGTTCCGGCGTAGGCCGCATCAACATGATGCCACAGGTTGTGCGATTTGGCGATCCGGCTGATTTCCGGAATCGGGTCGATGGCTGTGGTGGCGGTAGTTCCGAGTACACTGACCACCGCGAGTGGCCGGCGACCCTGTCGAAGGTCCTGATCAACAGCTTTTTCCAGTTCTTCCGGTATCATGGCAAACTGCTCGTCGACCGGAATCCTGCGCAGATTGCGATCCCCGAATCCGGCGATGCGTACGGCTTTGTCGATGGAGGAATGTACGTGTTCCGATGCGTAAACTACAAATTGCTCATCTCCCTGAAATCCCTCAGTATTAATTCGCCAATCACAGGCCGCTTCCCGTGCGGTAAGCAGCGAAACCAGCGTAGCTTCCGATGCCGTTGATTGAATGCTTCCCTGCCAGTTTTGCGGCAGGTTCAACAGAGAAATCAGCCATTCCATCATTCGCTCTTCAAGCTCGGCGGCAGCGGGGGAGGTCAGCCAGGACATGCATTGGGCGCCAATTGCCGAGGTCAGCATTTCAGCCAGCACCGATGGTTCGGAAACATTAGCCGGGAAGTACCCGAAGAAACGGGGATGCTGCCAGTGCGTAATTCCCGGAAGGATGAACCGGTCAAAATCTTCCATGATTTGTTCCAGAGGCTCCGGTTTTGCAGGAGGCCTCTCCGGCAGTTGATTTTTGATCTCCCCCGGCTCAACTGAGGGCTGAACCGGATGCTGCTCAACATTTTCCAGGTAATCCGCCATTCGGTCGGCCATCAGGTGGAGTTGTTTTCGAAAATTAGGATCGGCCATGTGAAAATTGATTATGTAGCTATGGTATATCTGTTTACCGGAAATTAGTTAAAGGGAGTACAAATGGGGTATAATTCTTTTGAAACCACTTCAAGAATAAATATCAGATATTAGTGAATGGACTACAAAAGAATACCCGAAATTAAATCTTACAAAGAGAGACGCTATGAAAACCTTATTAACCTCATTGTTGATTATTTGTTTTTGGATGTCGGGAGTGAATTTCATCCAGGCTCAACAGCTGCCGGCTGCCGGCGACCGTACTTTTGAAATCGGAATAACACCCCTCGGCAATAATCCTGTGAATTTTGATCAGTTCCGACTCCGGTCATTTCAAAACAGCGATACCGCATACCGGCTCCGGGTGGATATTTACTATGAAAGCGAACGTACCGGCGAACATCGGCGCGACAGCCGGTTTGATATTGAACTGGCGCCGGGTATTGAATGGCATGCTCTTCAGCAAGACCCGCTATCTGTGTATTACGGGGCTGAGGTCGGTTTGCGGTACCGTACCTCACGTCAGCAAGTATCCGAGGATATAACCAACATCAATACCAACCCCAACGGGTTCTTCGGAGTGGACGTGAATGCCCTGGTTGGGTTTGATCTGCACTTTTTGCAATACCTGTATACCGGCGCGGAAGTGGGTTACGGGATTCGCTTTACCAACTACCTGGATCAGGAAGTGAACGATCAGGATGTAGAAGTTGATGCCCGGGATTTTTATCTCCGGCGCATTGCTTACCCGCGGATTCGGCTGGGGATGAAATTTTAAGCCAATAAATCCTTTGGTATTAAATTTGAGTTCAGCCCGAAATGTTTTTATCTAAGATAATCAGCGAGATTATAAATCTTTGCTGCCCTCATTCATGTCTGCAAGAACATTCAAGGTACCCTAAGGTATTGGCGTTTTTCTTAAAGACACGATTTACAAGGATGAATAAACTTTCCGGGCTGTCTATTTGAGCAATTTCTGCGTTTCCTGATAGCCGGATACGATACCATAGCCGTTTTCAACATTGGAATACACCGAAACCCGTTCGGCAAACGGGTTGTCGCGGTGTAAGTCCTGAACTCTCAAGGATCTGATGTATTCGGCGTAATCAGCAGTTACTTTTCTGATGTTGATGTAGTAATCCGAATTCGAGGCATAAGGGTTATGCGTATGAACAACCTCCGGGTATATTTTCAGATCGATCTGATCATGATCATCCTCCTGAAGTTCAAGCTCAGTTTCTCCGGAAAGCAGCACACCTGTATCCATAATTTGATCAAATTCACCGGCTCCGGCATGACTAAGCTGAGGTGCCGGAGTAAGATAGTCGGGAGCGGCAAGGGTTGAGTCCTCATAAAACTCATTATAAAATCCGACCACCGGAGTTATGGTATAATAGCTATCAGGCCGAATCTGCAGGGAGAGCAAAACACGATGCCATTCGGAGCCGATAGCATCTATATCATTTTCGGTAAATTCCTTCAGCGTAAGGCTTTGGGGTGGCTCCGGTAGCCGGGTGACAGCGGATGCCCGCTCAAATCCATCCGCTTGCACCTCAATACGATAGGTGTTGCCGGATTCAGGTATATAATTTTCGCTGATATACCGGCTGGTTTGAGCGTGTCCGTCAGCTGGTGGTTTCGGGGATAGGGTATCAACGGGTTCATCTTCTTTGAACAACGTTACGACAGCGTCATCCACCGGCTTTGGCTCTTCCATATCCATCGCTCCGAGTGAAGAAGAAACCTGCAGTTGAAGGGGTTCATCTGCCGTGAAAAACGAGTTGACCACCAGCTTTTTCTCTTCTTCGGGGAGGTCAAGATCGATTACCGTATCACAGGAAATAAAAACGATAGGTATCAACAGTAATAATATGGGTTGTATCGGTAGTTTTGCGGAGAACATATTTATCAATATTAAAAACTAAAACTATAATTAATTGCCGGAATTACCGGAAACAAGCTGATCTGTTGAGCATTACGATTTCCATCCGGAGTATCCTGCAGTCTGATGAAAAAGGGGTTTTGCCGGTTGTAGGCATTATAGGCGCCAAGGCTCAATGTCCGTTCACCCCGGCTGAGATGGCGTTTATGATTAAATGTAAGGTCCAGCCGATGGTAAGCCGGTTCCCGAAAACTATTGCGCGAACCGTAATATTCAATCAACTCATTTGAACCGGTGTCATAAGGCATCCCAACCATATTCCGTTGGTATCGACTTTTGGGGATGGTCATTGCATTTCCGGTACCGTACACCCAGGTACCGGAGATATCCCAACTGTCAGAAAGTTTATGGTTCAGGGTGATTGAAAAGTCATGACGACGATCAAATTTATATGGATAAGGCTGCCCCTGATTAATTTCATCAAACCGGCGGGTCGTTTTCGATAACGTATAACCAATCCACCCGGTCGTGTTACCAAAGGTTCGTTGCAGAAAAAACTCAATACCGTAAGCCTCACCGGTGCCGCCGGTTTCGATGTTGTTCTCCCAGCTTTCACTAAACCCCATAAACTGCGCTCCCTCTTTGTAGTCAATCAAACCCCCCATGGATTTGTAAAACACTTCGGTGCTGACTTCAAAGTTATCATTAAAAATCGTACCCGCGACTCCTGCTCCAACATGGTGCGCGGTTTGCGGCGGAGCCTCTTCCGTAACCGGAACCCATAAGTCTGTTGGCAGGCCTACAAAGTTATTACTCAGTAAGTGCACGTTTTGCGCCATGAAGGCATAAGAGGCTTTCACTGACCATTGCTCACCCAGTAGTCTCCGGGCGGACAGGCGCGGCTGTATCGTAGGATAGTACTGCTCACCGGCAAAGTATCCGGTATGACGCAAACCGTAGTGAATTTTCCACAAATCAGTAGCTGAATATTCATTTTCAGCGTACAGGGAATATTCAAATGTAGTTTGAGCATCGTCGGAGACTTCATCAACATTATCGAAAAAATCGTCCCCGTCCTCTACGCGTACCTGTATGGCTCCGGGGGTGAAACGATTGGCTTTAATTTCACCGCCAAAGCGGATGTGGTGGTCGGAGCCGGGCATGTAATCAAAGTCGTAATGTAATGCCAGATCTTCAATTCCTGAAGAATACTGAATGCCAAACTCTTCCCGGGTTTGCAGTTCATCGTTTTGATAGGTTTCATGAATTTCTGTGCCGCCGGTGTCAAATTCGTAGCGGCTGTAGGTTAAGCGGAGGTTGGAAAATAAACGATTGGAGAACAAATGGTTCCATCTCAAAGAACCGGCAAGATTTCCCCAGCCCAATTCTAAATCGAGGAAATCCCTTTGAGAAATCTCTTCTCCTTCAGAGTCAATGCTCAGTTCGGTGAAGAAGCGGTCGTCGCCTCCATACATACTCAGATAGAGTCGGTTTCGCTCGGATATGCGGTGGTTGAGCTTCGCATTGAAATCCATGAAGTAATATCCCCCGCGATCTACATCCTCTTCTCTGGTGATAATCGGCTGCGCCAGCACATCAATATAAGAGCGTCTTCCGGATATCATGAATGAGGTGCGATCATCAAAAACCGGACCTTGCAGTGTAAGGTCGGCCGCGGCCAGGCCTATTCCCACATCTCCCTGAAACTCATTACGGTTCCCTTCCACCATGGTGATATCCAGCACGGATGACGCCCTTCCCCCGTATCGGGCCGGAAATCCTCCTTTATACATATCTACATCATGAATTGCATGGGAATTGAAAATGGAGAAAAAGCCAAAAAGGTGCGAAGTATTGTAGATCGGGACGCCATCCAGCAAGATGAGGTTTTGGTCCGGGCCGCCACCGCGTACATACATTCCGGAACTTCCTTCAGTGCCGGACTGCACGCCGGGAAGCAGTTCAATGGTTTGCATCAGATCACTCTCACCCAGCAATCCGGGGGTTTGACTAATCATCTCCCCCGAAATGTTTGTGGTGCTCATTAGGGGGGACTCCTGGATGGATCTTCGTTCGGCTCGAATCTCGATTTCTTCGCCTTCTATATGCGGGTCCATAGAGATGCTGAGCGTGGTATCCTGGTCGAGGTAAAATGAGTGGTACTCCGTTCCATACCCCACATAACTGAAGCGGATTTCTACGGAGTCAGCAGGGAGTGTTAAGCTGAAAAAACCGTACGTGTTGGAGGTCGTGCCTCTTTGTGATCGCAAATCCAAAATATTAGCATTGATCAGGTTTTCTCCGCTCTCGGCATCTTCGATGTATCCGCTTATCGTATACTCCTGAGCAATAGTCGTTTTGATCAATCCAAACTGTATAAAAAACAACCCGATGACGGATAGTAAAAATTTTAGCATATCAAGTTTTGTAATTTCGCCTGAATTTTCTGACTTGTGATTTGCTTATATACGATTGAGCTGGTAACTGGTTTCATTTCATATATAGGGATGATCATTCTACACATCATGTTTGCTTATTACTCAGGGAAACGACATAAGTTTATGTTAAAGAATGGATAGCAGTCTTCTTTCGAACCAAGAGGTTTATAATAGTTGATCCAACTGATAAACTTTCAGATATCGAGTATACCCGATAGGCTACCGGCGAACTTCGTTCGTTTTTAGATGCGTATTTATCGTATCTTATCCGCTTTGATCAAAACCTGAAAGATGGCCGAAAAACAACAGACAGAAGACCTCGAAAAGTACCGCAAACTTATAGACGACCTCGACCGGAGGCTGATCCAAACTCTTTCAGAGCGCCACCGGGTAGTCAGGGAAGTATTTTCTAAAAAGATTGCCGATCAGGATCAGATCCGCGATACCGGGCGCGAAGAAAAACTCCTGCAGAAAGTCAGATCCATGGCTGTGGAATCCGGCCTCGACCCCTATTTTGCCGAACAGCTCTTTCGGGATATCATATTGCAGTCGGTGCGTTATCAGACGAATTCGCTGGTCGACCATCAGAACGACCGGCTGGCGGTGACTTCGATTACGGTTGCGTATCAGGGTACAAGGGGGGCATATAGTCATCAGGCGGCTCTTCACCATTTTTCGGAGCGGTATGATGAAGTAAACTGCGTGGGGTACAAAAGCTTCAAAGAAGCGGTGGACGCTGTGGAAAACAATGAAGCCGATGTGGCCCTGCTTCCGATTGAAAATACAACGGCCGGCTCTATCAACGATACGTATGACTTGCTCGGGGAGCGGGACCTCCACATTATCGGCGAAGAAGTACTGCGCGTCAACCACTGTCTGATGGCCGTGGAGCCGGTATCACTGGATAACATCCGGCGGATTTTATCTCATCCGCAGGCCATTTCTCAGTGCAGCAACTTCCTGGCAGAGCTGCCGCGCTGTAAGGTGGAGTCTTACACCGATACGGCGATGGCCGCCCAGAAAGTCCGGGAGGATGCCGATCTATCCCAAGCCGCGATTGCAGGGGCGTATGCCGCCGAGCTGTTTGATTTACACATCATCACCAAAGATCTTGAAAATCAGCCCGGCAATTTCACCCGGTTTGTGGTTGTAGCAAAAGAGCCGGTCGTCTGCGACCCGCAGCTGCCTTGTAAAACTTCCATGCTGCTTGCTACCGTCCATGAAAAAGGGGCGTTGATCAAATGCCTGAATGTGCTGGGCGACCATGGAGTCAACATGACTAAGCTGGAATCCCGGCCGCGAATCGGCAAACCCTGGCAATACCTGTTTTATCTGGATATTGAAGGCAATCAGTATGACCCGGAGATCAAAAAGGCGCTCCGCGAGATCGAAAACAAAGCGGCGTACTTTAAAATCCTGGGCACCTACCCAAGCCGCAGGTCGGATTGAAGCGGTTGACTTGTGCGGGCAGTACGAAATATTTGTTGTATCCGTGGATTTTCGCGGATTGTGCGCGGATTTTTTCTGAGATGATTCTGGACCGGTTTTAGATTGAACCAAATGCGCATTCACCAACACAAAAAGTTGAGTTGGTGAATGCGCAGGTCAAAAAAAATATTGAGAAGTTAATCTTCTATTATATCGTGCCAGTAATCCGGGTTATCGGTGGGTGTATCTTCCGGCAGATAGGGGTTGTCGATCTGGATTATTTGTTTTTCATCCAGATTCGCGCGGTCTACCACATCACCATAATATTCTTCGAAAAGAGCATCAAAACGGCCGTTATCAATAGCGCGATGGAGCCCTTCGTCAATACGGTTGGCCAGTTCGCGGTCTCCCTGGGCTACAAAAAAGTAGGTGGCCGTCGGATACTGTATATATACATGTTCGGCGAGTGCAAGCCCGAGGTTGCCGAAAGTTTCCAGCTCATCCCAGACTTCATTAATGCCGCGGGGAAATAAATCGAAATCCCCATCAGCAAGCTGTTCAAAAAGTCTGTTATAGCCATCACTGGTATGTACATCCAGTCCGTTCGCATTCAGAATGCGCGTATCCGGCCAGTCTTCACCCTGACCAACTTGATAGGAACGCAAATCCTCAATAGAGGAGACCTCGTTTAGCAGGTCGGTTTCATCATCACGTACCATTATCATCCGGGTGCCGAGCAGTCCTTTTAAAACCGGCACTCGAACCGGTCTTACAAACCTCTCCCGTGCCGTTTCGGTCATGCCGAAAGCCACATCAATCACATCATCTTCCCATTGAAGGGCCCTAAGGGCCTCCAGCTCGGAGAGTTGTTGATCGGCCGGAATGAGTTCATAATCTCCGTAATCATCGGCGGTTTCTTCCATGGCGATATCCAGCATCTCACGGAAATATTCGCGCCTCATATCATCTTCGGAGTCAGGTGCGAGATATCGCACCGTCCATGTATCCTGAGCTTTTTCAGCAGTTCTGTAAACTTTCTTAGTTTCGCCGGTATACCATAGCCCTATTACCGGCAATACGATCAGCAGGTACTTGATCTTCATGACCACACCTCATGTTGTCTTGATTATATGTTATGCCGGCCACGCTATCGCAGGCCTGCCATATTGTTTAATACCACCATAAGCAGGTGCCGCGTGGCTCGACGTTACCCGTAAACTCGTAATTCTGAAGTCAGTATAATTTATTTGGATAAAAGTGTCAAAAAAATGTAAGGGGGGCTGATTACATATTCAGAGTACCCTTCACCAGTTTTAATGAGTTCGGGTCGCCCGGCCGGGTCCAGCCGAGATAAATCGAGTCATCCAGGCGGGTCATGCGTGGAAAACCTGTTGCCCGGCTAGCCAGGTCGTTGTCGGCAACGATTACCTGAGGTGTTCCCAAAGTGCCGTCGGAGCTGACCAGGCGGGCCATTAATTGTGTGGTTCCATCATGCTGATCAATCCAGGATACAACAGCGGTTTCCGAATCTATCATCCTGAGGTCGGTCCGGCCAAGGGCATTGCCGGTCTGGATATCTACCGGTTCGGAAAACGTAGCTCCGTGATCGTCAGAAAAGGACACCCGTACGTGGGGCTGATCATCCGGGGCTGTAAACCAAACCACACCGATGGTATTATCGTAGCTGTCAGCTGCCGGTCCGTTTACCGGGCAACCGTGAATTTGCCAGCCGTCGTCATGCAAGGCCCGGGGAGAGCTCCATTCCTGTTGATCAAACTGATAGCGGATATGGGCGATGTTGCGGGTTTCATCATCAGAGCGGTCTCTGTAGAAAAAGACGGCTGCCTGATCTGTAGCGGCAGCAGAGGTCGGACAGCACTCACAAACTCGGTCGTCGAGCGATCCTTTGGTTACCACTCCGCTATGCGGATCTATGAACCCATGCATCAGCATCATATCACCATTGCCGTGGCTGTCATGGCTGTGGTCAGCATCGTCTTCGCCGGCCATTTGGCGGCCATCCAGCCAAATCGTCAACAGCTGGTCTTCCTGATACGGTAATATGGAAGCGAAGCCGTGTTCGGTAAGCGTGCCGTCTTCGTGAGGAATAAATGCCTCATTCCAGGAATTTCCGGTACGGCTGATGAAATTGAGATCATACTCAAAAGTACCGGGACCGCTGCTGGTCATGTAACTCATCAATATATCGCCATTGCGGGTGTTCCCTATAACAGGAAAATCGGCCCAGTTGACGAACCAGTCCTCCCCTCGGGTTACAAGTTCAGGCTGGCTCCATTCCGCGCCATGTAATGCCGCGATATACAGTTCACTGATATCATTTCCGGTGGCGGATTGCCAGCTTACTAAAACTGAATCTCCATGGGAATGGAGGTAGGGATAACGCGCATCCTCCGAAACCGGACTTTCTATATCGGTGATTTCGGCAAAAGGCTCAGACAGCTCGGTTTCTCCGCAACTGTAAAGAAACATAAATGCTGCAAGCGGTAGAAGTGTTGCCAAGCGCTTAAACAGGGTAGTATTCATCCGGATAAAATTGTGTTGAAGATAATTCTCCGATAATCTAACGAATCGGGGTTGATTTTGCCACTTTAGTGATCCTTATGATTTTACCAGTCTATCTCTCTTTGGTGGATTATTAATAAATATATAGATTATGCGCTTTATCAGATTAAGTAGTGTCTGTAAGAAAACACCAATATCGGCGTTGCGCTCGTCCCCAAAATGCTTATGTACGGGTTGTACACTGCGCTTTTTGGGAGCTTCGCGAGCCTGATTCTGGTGTTATCCTGGATTGTAAAGCAAAAAATATCAACCCGTTAAACATTTTTTTTGTTGAATAAATTAACCGATGATCCTTTTCTCATTTTACTGAACCCGGGAGCGTATCAGGCAACACGGAGTGACCGGGCCCGGCAATTGCAGCAGTTACTGGATGAGAAAGGTTTGCAGGCTGAAATCCGGACATTCAAGGATTTGCAGGAGGCCCAACAACTTGCCGGGGAAGCGGCCCGAAAGTATAAACTGGTGGTAGCCGCCGGCGGTGACGGAACCGTAAGCTATGTGGCAAAGGGGCTGGCCGGTTCCGGGTGTACGCTGGGGATCATTCCGTTCGGCAGCGGAAATGACCTGGCTTTGGGACTTAATATTCCCAAAGATCCATCCAGGGCGCTTGAGATATTGCAGCAAGAGTATATTCGTCCATTGGATTGTGGATGGTATAATGAGGATGGCTTTTTTGTAACCTCACTGGGTCTTTGTTTCGACGGAAAGGCGAGTTATAACGCATCTCGAACCGTACTGTTCCGCGGGCCGTTTAAATATATTGCCGGGGTGCTGAGGTCAATTTTCACCTATCGGGCTTCTGAGGTCACGGTAGAACTGGAAGATGAAACTATCAACGCCAGATTATTGATGGTAACCCTGTGCAACAGCCCATATGAAGGCGGAGGAATTCATCTTGCACCGGACGCGAGTACGTCGGACGGCAAAATTGATGTGGTGATGATTCGGGATGTCCATTGGCTGTTTCGGATCCCTCTGTTGCTGCGTGTACTTCTCGGGGATCCCCGGAAAGTCAGTAAAATCTTGTACCGGCAGTGCCACTCGGTGAGAGTAAAGACATCCCGCCCCGAGTATGCCCATGCTGACGGCGAAGTGTTCGCACATGACCTCACCTTACTGGATGTGAAAGCTCAACCCGGAGCTTTAAAAGTGATATGCGGCAACGGGTAATGGATTTGTGCTTACTGCAATTCTGCGATACAAGCTTCTTCACCCTCCCGTAAAACCGCCATCCGGACAGGTTCGCTTTCAAAGTGATCACTAACTACTGTAATTTGATCATTCTCCACAACTTCGGTTTTATAGAGGATGTCTAAGTTGCGAACATGATCCGTCGACCGGGTATTTTTCCGCAAAACATCCTCCAGCCAACGGATATAAACGGAGTTGTTAACATGGCCGTTGAGGTCAAGATCGCTTGGTAAAACCTGAAAATTTACTTGATGGGCTGTTGATTCGGGCTTTTGCAGCCGGGGCCTGGAAGGCTTCAGGGGTGGCTCCGGGTAGTGGTTGGCCAGTTCGGCAATTTCCCCGGGCATGGGAACCGGACGTTTGCTTTCAATATCGAGCAATATCCAATAGGAGAGCGCTTTGCCGATCAATGTTCCCATCTCATTTTGAAGATCAAATGCCCGGTAGGCATAGATCCGGTCGGCTCCGCATGGCCAGGTTCGTATCGTCAGCTGTTTATCATTGCCGGTAACCGGTGTATCAATTTCCAGTTTTAGCCGACTCAGAATCCAGGAGCGCCCGTCTTGCTGAAGTGCGTCGATCGACCAGCCCAACCCCGCCGCATGGCGACCGGCAATATCCTGCAGATAGTTGCCTATTTGATATAGCGGCACCCCGCCATCAGCTCCGCGCTCATACGCCCGAATGTTGTAACAGTAGGAAAAAGGTTGATTCATTATAGATAAAATAATAGGTGTGATTTAATAACCCTCAAATCCCAAATAACAAACATTAAATCTCAAATAAATTCCAAATTTTCAATATTCAATGACCCAAACTGACCCCTGGCACCCGTTTGGAACTTCTGTGATTGAACATTTGCCACAGGCATTCTCCCACGGGACTGCTGTGGAGCTTTGGAAGTAATTTAGAAAATGTGATTTCTTGCCTGATCCCCCACTGCGCACCTCTGCGATAAACTCAGAGTTCTCTGCGGTTCCACCTCCCCCTTAGCGTCCTTAGCGCCTTGGCGGTTCCTCACATTACCACAGAGTACACAGGGGGCACAGAGGAGAATTGAGAGGAAATCCCAAATAACAAACACTAAATCTCAAATAAATTCCAATTACCAAGTTTTCAATGACCAAAACTGACCCATGGCATCCGTTCCGTTTGGAATTTCTATGATTGAATATTTGGCTCAAGCATTCTCCTACGGGGATTGCTGTGGAGCTTTAGAAGTATTTAGAAATTGTGATTTCTTGCCTGCCCCCCCACTGCGTACCTCCGCGATAAACTCTGTGTTCTCTGCGGTTCCACCTCCCCCTTAGCGTCCTTAGCGCCTTGGCGGTTCCTCACATTACCACAGAGTACACAGGGGGCACAGAGGAGAATTGAGAGGAA
>SLQI01000124.1 GCA_007131535.1 Balneolales bacterium
CCTCATTGGTATTCGTGGAAACTGAGCTCAATCCATCAAATCGCGGGGCGATATTGTCCACCACAAAAGGCTCACTGGTAAATGACTCACCTTCACCGCCACGGCCTTCGGGTACCAGTTTAATGTGAACTTCATCCGACTCGATCTCCTCATCAAAACCCCAAATGAACGATGGGTCCTCCAGAGGCTCGGTGATGTCAACGAACTTTTGAGTGAGTTGATCCGCATCCAGGGTGTCAAAGGGAGTATCGGGACCTGTGGAATAGAGCTGATGAATCGTGACCTCATCATCCTCTCTGGAGGAGAGTTCAAACTCAACTTCAACCGAGTCTGTATACGCATCTTCGGTAAGGGTAATATGTTCGATTACCGCCGGTTCATACGTGGCAAAACGATGCACATTATCCGGGTCATCCGCCAGGACGGTTTGATTTCCCAGCGAGTCGCGGGCTTCAACTACGAAATAATAATCCGTGCCGTTTTCAAGCTCATCAATTACTGTAGCAGTATCGACTTCTACGGTTTGCACCCGCTCCGGCGAGGTGAAATCATCGCTTTCATCCATATAAACCAAATAATCTATCGGCGTGCTGATATCTTCGGCAGGCTCCCAGGCCAGTTCCACACTATTGTACCCGCCACCGGAAGAGTCGGGTTCGACACCGGCAAACTGCGGGGCGCGGTTATCAACGGTAAACGCATCGGTCTTAACCGTATCGGCCGGACCGCCACGTCCTGTTGGCACCATCCTGATGATCACTGAATCCGACTCGGCTTCCTCCATATCGATACCACTCAGCCAGGTAAAATCATCATCAGAGATATTATCGGTGATGTTGACAAATTTGGAGTGGTAGTTAGTAATGTTTTCAGTTCCCCTGTAAGATTCGGCTGCCTCATCCCACCAGGCAATTTCAACATCAACTTCATCACCTTCGGTCATGGTCAGGGAGTAATCAAAGACGGTTTCCTCCTGCTTGATTTCCTCTGTGTCTCTGCCAGCCACGGATATTGCGGGAGGGTCAAACGTTGTAGCCGTCAACTCCACTTGATTTTGCTCTATATTCCCGGCGGCATCCATGGCGCGTACCCGTACTTTGTACTCTTCGCCTTGTTTGAGGTCTTGCAAATCGGCGGAGGTAGCATCCTCCACAATTTTTTCCGGCGTATCGTCAAAGTTCTGCCCCACCAAAGCGGCATAAATTCTATACCGGAGAGGTTCGGATTCATCCGTTGCGGGCTCCCAGCTCACCGTTAGCGAGCCGAAGCCGGGCTCTAAACCAGTAATTCCGGCAAATTCGGGAGGTTTATTATCCACCCGGAACGGCTCACTTTCTATAGAGTTTACCGCGTCCATTTCCTCATCGGATTTGACCGGCTGCATACGCACCGAAACCGAGTCCAGATCCTCATTCGAAATATATTCCTTACTCGCCCAGGTTATGGTACCTGTAATAACTTCTTCTTGCGGAAGCGGGTCGGGCTCTGTTTTAAAATGAGCTGTCTCTATAGTATCCATATCTGCTTGCGGATACTCCCTGTAGAACAGTTCAATCTCCAGCTCATCACTTCCGGGATTATGAATCTCATAATCAAAAGCGATCGAATCCGAGAGTGGAAAAGTCTGATCCTCACGAACCGTGAATTGCTCCGGATATGGAATTGATGCCGGCCTGACCGTCACTTCACCGCTTCGGCCACTGATAACGGTATCAGCGGATACAGCTTTGACGGCGTAGGTGATGTTTTGAGGTATATCAGAAAAAGTATCATCTGTGTAAAATGTATTCCCGGTTCGATCAATTGCCACCAGATCATCATCAATTTCATGTTGATAGCGCCATATTTCATATTCATCGGCCTGACCTTCCGGCAGCTCCCATTCTAAATCAATTTCAGTTTCGGTTACCCGGGTGATTTCCAGATTTGCGGGTACTGCCGGTATGACATACGCGTGATGTACCCGGCTGGTATCTCCCGGTGTCTGCTGCTCTCCCAGTGCCCTGATCCAATACCAGTAGGGATTTCCCGGCTCAAGATGTTCATCTTCGTATTCCGGGAACGTCGCGGTATCTACCAGGTTGAAATCAGTTGAATCCGCGGGACCGGACCGATAAATCTCATAACCTTCGGTGTCGTCTAATGATCCCCACGATAAGTACAGTGTATTTTGCTCCGGTGAAAACACCTCGATATCCGTAACAGGCGGATGCCAGGTTTTAAACTCATACGGACTGCTGAAAGTCCCTTCCCCTACCTTATTTATACCTCTGACCCGCCATTGATAGCCGGTGTGATACTCCAGGTTTTCAATTTCTAATTCGATATCGGTTAAAACGGAATCCAATACCGGATTTTCAAACATTGAATCAGTAACATCCGTCAACTGAACCCGGTATCGTTCAGCCCCGGCCGTTTCCTCCCATTGTAGTTCGGCCCGGTTTTCAAGGCCGGGAGTGCCGTCAGCGGGGCCTGTAAGAACGGGTGAGGCCGGAGGCACAATGTCTTCAATGATTCCCAGGCCGTTTTCGACACCCACCAGTTTGTTATCAAGCGGATCCAGGGTAAATGCCCGTACCGCTCCTGAGGGAATATCTTCGCTTTCATAGATTTCAATTTCTCCCTCGCTCCGGCGGAACAAACCATCGCTGGTGCCAATCCAGACGGTATGCTGTATGTCTGAAATTAATGTATGTACGGTGGTGTCTTCTTCTCCTTCGGGCAATGGTAGGGTATGATCAACTCTTTGCCGGTCCTCATCAAGACTGATGAATTTTCCGTCTTCGGTGCCCACCCACAAATTACCGGTTACATCCATTTCTACAGCATTGACATCTTCATCTGAAAGATAAGATTCGGTAATACTGCCGTCGAATAACTCAACTCCTTCGTTGCCATAGCCGACCCAGATCCCCTCGTCAGGGTCAAGCGCAATATCTCTTACGATACTTCCTGCCAGATCCACCGTAACCTGCTCAACCTCCAGGGTTCCCGGGTCAATGGTGTACAACCCCTCTCCTGCGCTACCTACCCAGATCGTGCCCTCACCATCCTGCACCAAAGCTCGTATCAATTCGGACCCGGTGCCGCCCGGCAGGTCGATCTTTTCTTTGGTGAACTCGCCTTCCGTTTCCTGCTCTTCTAATAGATAGAGACCGGACAAATTGGTGCCGACCCAGATCCGGTTATTCCGGTCTACCATCAAGTCGCGGATACGGGCTTCGTTCAGGTCCGAACCGGTATACTCCAGATGCTCCCAGTTTTCTTCATGAAACACATACAGCCCATTCATGGAGCCTGCCCAGTAACGATCGGTGGAATCTACCGCTACCGCTCTTACATCCTCTTCCGGTGGGTGCTCAATTGAAGGCGATGGGGTAACGAACGCCTCCGTTTCCCCGGCGGCCACCACGGTACCTTCTCTTTCCGCAACCGGACGGTAATAATAGGTGGTTGCCGATTGCAGATCTTCAACAGTTGCGGTTACTTCGGAAGTTGTGGTGCCACTTACCGGACTTTCATCAGCTGTTATGGTATTTTCAAGATCTGTCGTGGGGCCGTATTCGAAATAGATATCGTACTCAAATCCATCCGGGGCAACCTCTCCCCGCAGCAATGCGGAGTTAACGGTTATATTTTCTGCTTCAAGGGTCGTAATCGACGGATTTACAA
>SLQI01000241.1 GCA_007131535.1 Balneolales bacterium
ACGGTGTGGACAATCATATCTCCCTGGCGGTCTTCGTCGGGAATCTGCTCGTAGTTTTCTACAAACTTTTCTTTGGTTCCGACCGGCAGTTTAAGCGGGTATGGCTCCGATCCCGGAGGGGTCGCCCATCGAAGCAGCTCGGGATTGTACTCCCGGAGCTTTTGGGTAGTAATGCCGGCCGCTTCTGCCAGTTTACTTAAATCAATGGAACCCTCAACTTCGGCGACTTCAAATTTATAGGGCTCAACCTCGGTTTCAATTTCGAATCCAAACTCCTCCGGATTCATAGCTATCATGGTAGCAGCGATAAAACCGGGTACATAACCGCGGGTTTCTCTGGGCAGGTACGGGAAAATATCCCAATAATCTTTTGATCCTCCGGCTTGCTGAACGGCCCAGCGCATTCTGCGGGTACTTACGTTGTAGTTCGCCATTGCCATGTGCCAGTCTCCCCAGAAGTCATGCAAATCCCGTAAATGCCGGGCTGCAGCCCGAGTGGCTTTAATCGGATCTCTGCGTTCATCAACCCACCAGTCTCTTTCCAGCCCATAAGCTGCTCCGGTTGCATAGATAAACTGCCACATTCCCACCGCTCTGGCATGAGAACGGGCCGTGGAGCGGAGTCCGCTTTCTACCATGGCCAGATGGATGAGTTCTTCCGGAACTCCTTCTTCTTCAAAAATTTCCCTCATCATCGGAAAATAGCGGTGCGAGCGCTCCAACCAGGCCTGCATCACTTCCGGGCGGCGTATTGTGAGATACGCGATATGGTTGTTGACTTGTTGATTGCGAATCAGCGGAACCTCGGTTGAGCTGTACTGAATATCTTCGGGCAATACAAAATAATCGCCTTCAAACCACTCTTCATCGGATCTGAACATCTCCTGATGTACCGCAAATATGTCCCCGTATACTTCATTCAGCGGCTCATCGATACCATAAAAGTCCTGATACTCTGCCATCACGGTGCGATACAACTCCGTAAATTTGCGATGGCTCTGAACTTCAGGCATATCTTCCATAATATCCTGAAGCTCATTTAAGGCCTGCATGATGTAATCCTCAGCTTCCACCAGATTGTTCTGCAGCTGAGCCCGCATCCCTTTCAGATGCAATTCGTATATATCAGCAATCCTGGAGGCTGTTTCCGGATCCAGCTCTTCTCTGGCCGAGGCTACGGCTTGCCGGTGCTGATCCCTGATTTGGTCGATAGGGTTTTCATAGGGTAGAATAACTTCCGGCATAGGTTTGGTTTCCAGGATTTGTTCATCCTGCCCGATGACCTCACCGATACCAAATACAAAAACGGCCAGTGACCCAGTAACTAACTTCCTCATAATAAGCATTGGTTTTTAATTGAATAAGAGGATTTCCGGTGGAAGAGCGATCATCGTTATCTCAAATTTTAAAGCGGATTGACTTGCACAAAACGGTCCCTGCGGGTATCAATTTTATAAAAACTACCGGTGCAGTCCCATCAGAAAAATTTGAACTAACGAATGCTACGCCGTCTACTCGTCGTGAACACATAACATAAAAGATACGTAATTCGCAACCCTTCTGAAACGAAAAAACCTGTACCAATTATTGCTACACTTCAATGCTCATCTACATTTTGAGCATATTGGAGGTCCAGTTTTGCACAACCGGAATCCGTCTGCCCATACCAAAAGCCTTGGAGCTTACACGGATAACCGGAGGAGCCTGATTTCTTTTATACTCGCTTTGATCGACAAGCTTCACCACTTTCCCTACGATATTTTTTTCAAAACCGGCCTCAATTAAATCTTTTGCAGAATAGCGCTGCTCAAGGTATTTGAGGAGAATGCTATCCAGCAGGTCGTAATCAGGAAGGCTGTCGGTGTCTTTCTGATCCGGACGCAGTTCTGCACTGGGCGGCTTGGTGATGGTATGTTCCGGTATAACTTCCCTGCCATAATAATGGGTATTGAGCCATTCGGCTATGCGGTAGACTTCGGTTTTATAAACGTCTCCCAATAGTGCGAGGCTGCCGGCCATATCCCCATACAATGTGCAATAGCCCACCGCCATCTCAGATTTGTTTCCGGTATTCAGCAATACATGCCCGAACTTGTTGGAATATGCCATCAGAAACATGCCGCGAATCCGGCTTTGGATATTCTCTTCAGCTACTGAAAATGAAGTTCCTCCAAAATAGGGCGCCCAGACTTTTAAAACTTCGTCATTGACAGATTTAACCGGCATCTTGATGCATTCGATCCCGAGGTTAACGGCCAGCTGCTCCGAGTCTTCAACGCTTCCTTTGGAAGAGAATTCGGAAGGCATGGTAATACCCGTTACATTTTCAGGGCCCAATGTTTCTGCGGCAATGGCTGCCGTTAACGCCGAGTCAATTCCACCACTGAGACCCAAAACGATTTTTTTATTCAGCCCGCTTTTATCGAGATAGTTCCACAGCCCCGCAGAAATTGCCTTAAAAGTGCACTCTTCAATTCCCGGAGGTGTAAGATTTCCATTGCCGGAAATCGCCTTTACCTTCCCATCAGCCGTAACTTCAGCGTCAAGGGTATCGGGGCTGAAAAGATCTGCTCTGGCTACCACATTGCCTTGGTTGTCCATAACCATCGAGTCGCCATCAAATACGATCTCCGTATTGGCTCCGCATTGATTGGCATATAAAATCGGCAGACCGAACTCGCGGCAGTGATGATTTAGCATTTGCCGGCGCACTTCCGGTTTATTACGGCTATAAGGCGATGCTGAAACATTGATAACCACCTGAGCCCCCTGCTTTTTCAGCTCTGCTACCGGGTTGATCTGATACTGATGGTAATTGTACTCGTTGAGATTATTCCAGATATCTTCGCAAATAGTGATACCGAATTTGATTCCGTTGAAAGCAACCGGTTTGATCCCGGTATTAGGTTCGAAATAGCGCAGTTCATCAAAAACATCATAGGTGGGCAGCAGCGTTTTATGAACCCTGGTGATTTCACGCCCGTTCTGAGCCAGTATTGCACTATTGTATAATCTTCTGCTGCAACCGGTTCCGGTGCGGGTAACGGTGCCGAATAATAAGGCGGTCCGGTCGGTGGCGGAAATCAAGCGTTCATTGGTTTCGGATAGTGCATCTATAAACGCAGGCTGCTCAAACAGGTCCATGGCCGGATAGCCGCAGGTAACCAGTTCGGTAGTTATGAGCAATTCTATTCCATCACGCCGGGCGTGTTCAAGCTGATCAACCACCAGTTGTTGATTGGCATCAATATCTCCTACAACAGGGTTGAATTGGGCAATACGAATTTTCATTATTGAAATAATTCAGCGGGTATAATTCTGATGTCGGACGTCTCCGTGTTTACATAATCGCGGAAAATTACGAAAGCAAAGCGTAAAACACGGGCAATTATTATAATTCTTCTGAGATCGCAACTGTGCTGCCCCGGTTTTTTGTTACCTTTTAAATCATTGCCGGCCACAAATGAACCCGTAATTAGTGTCTGTAAGAAAACGCCAATATCTGGTGCAGTATATTCGGTAATTCAGGAATTCAGGTGGGATTAAAGCTACTCATGGAGCCAAATACCCAATTTTTCTTAATCTACTGATTTACCTTAATTACCTGTTGTTTCCAAATGGCATCGTGAGTTTTCTTACGGACACTATCATTTTTCTTTCAGACAC
>SLQI01000304.1 GCA_007131535.1 Balneolales bacterium
CGAAGGTTGTTCGACTTGGAAAAGCAGTTAAAAAGGATATCAAGCCGGCAGAATGGCTTTTTGATTGGGAATCTGAGCTGGATCTAAAAAATAGAGAAGTTAATAAAATAACGACTGTCAACAATCCTAAAATTATTCATGGATTGTTGTGCCTGGAAGACAAGAGTGATCACATTTTTATTCATCTTGTTGAAAGTGCGAATTTCAATAAAGGCACCAATAAAATGTATTTAGGTGTGGCCGGGAACCTTTTTGCGTTTGCTTGTAAACTCACTTTTGAGAAAGGATATGAAGGTTATGTTGCCTTTGACTCAAAGTCTGCGTTAATTGAACACTACAAGAAAAAGCTTGGTGCAACGCATTTCAAGGGACAACGAATGTACATTGAAACCGTTCATGCATTGAAGCTAGTGAAAAAATACTTTCAGGATTAAAACCATGGCTATAGTTAAAGAACCCAAAGGTGTTGATTTCGTTGTTAAGTCAGAGCCCTGGACTGATAAGGAGTTGAAGGAGTTTAGGAAAATGATGGAGAAACAGAAGTCTGAACTCGGTGAAAAAAAACGTTCTAAAATCAAAGAGAATTATAATAAGGTTACCAGGCAATCGGTGTAGTTTTTTGCTTTCCTATTTATAGATACACCAAATAACAAGCATTGCCTTTATAGAAATTCAGAGTTTTCCCCACTTTACCTGCTTAAAATGGCAAAACCGTTTAAACCGGAGTTCGATTCTAAATTTTTTATTGACCATACGGTGGTGGCTTTAGGCAAATGTGATGTCTGTTGCTGGTTGCTGGTTGCTGGTAAGAAAGATTAACCATACTACAGATACGTATCAGTTTGATGCAATATAGGTACCCCAACGCTGTATGTTAGCTGGTTCAGGTTGACAAGCTAATACTATTGTCAGTTATTAGCTTCGCACCCATCCATTTGAGGCTGTCTAAAAAGTAAACTTTTGAAATTTAGCTACTTAAAAAATTTAACCCGTCATCCCGGAAGGAAGCCGGAGGCAAAAAAATCCGAATTCAATCCATAAAAATCCGCGGCTAAAAACATCACCTTTTTCTTTCAGCACGTTTTAAGCCGATTTAACTTCTTCAGCTTCTACCACCTGCATGGAAGATCGTCCCGGCCTTCTTTTGAACATCACTATAAGCCAGTCGGCATATTGAGCGGGGCTTTTCCGGTTCAACACCCGCTGTACCGCACTCCGTTGCGGAACCCGCTGTTCAATTTTTGTGGAAGATGTAAGCAATTCAAACGGGGGCAGGCCTTCACCGGCCGGTTTTACATCCACCAGCTCAAACCAGGGATTCCACACCGCAGCGATATCCGCCGGGCCACCCATCCACTTAATTGCCCGGCTGTGATTTGTGTTCAGCCCGGCTTCACCCCTGCGGCGATTCCACGGACCCAACTGACGCCGGCTTTTGACCTGCCGGGAAAATATGGAGTAACTGGTGGGATTAAGCAGTACAAGCGTCACCAGGCCATTCGGCTGAACAGCTTTGAACATCCAGGCCCCGAGATTGGTAAGGGTAGAAATCGTTTGCAATACCCCCATGCCGGCATAAATTCCATCGGCAAAATTTTGCCAATGAGGCTGCCGCTCTTTCATGTCCAGTCGGATTCGGTGGTAGGGCTGCGGACTTTCCAGATCCACCGTAAAGCCGCATACTTTATCCTGTACCCCGTGATTGACAATTTTATACTTGAGTTGTTCAATCATCGGGCGGTGTGGATCTACAGCAAGAACACGGTACCCGTTCTCTGCCAGCTCAAGGGTATCCCATCCGGTACCGCATCCGAGATCCAGTATGAGATTATCCGGCTGATACCATTGATTGATCACATCCAAAACCTCGGTAGAAAGAAAACCCGAATAGCCGGAACTGTAAAAATGCTTATGATAGCGGGGAGCAATCATCCATTACAACACACTAATAACCAGCAATTTAAGCCGATACAATTCATATTACCCATAGCCCCAAATGTAGCTATTATCCGGCAGACCATGAAATCCGAATAAAAAAAATCCGGTGCAACGCTTAGGTCACACCGGATTTTGCGTGTCGAAATAAGAATGTTACGCTACTTCAAAGAAGCATTCAGGTTTATCGAAACGCCTGTTAGTGCCCTTGAAACCGGACACCCTTTCTTTGCATCTTCAGCGTGCTTTTTGAATTCCGCCTCATCGATATCAGATACTTGAGCGGTACAATTCAATGTAATCGTGGTAATTGTGAATCCTGCTTCTTCTTTTTTAAGCTGCACTTCGGCTTGGGTTTCAATGCTTTCCGGATTATAACCGGCACCTGATAAATTACCCGAAAGCGCCATCGAGAAGCACCCTGCATGGGCGGCACCGATAAGTTCTTCAGGGTTGGTGCCGACTTCTTCCTCAAATCGGCTTCCGAATGAATACATCCCTTCAAACGCACCGCTTCCGAGTTTTACGGTTCCGGTTCCGTTTTTCAGATCACCTTTCCATACGGCATCTGCATTACGTTTTGGCATAGTTTATTCCTTTTTTGATAGGTAAATACGACTGTCGATACAGTCCGGTTAATTCCATGGGTTACTTCATTGCATTTCTGGCTTTTTCGGTGGCTGCTTCAGCGCTTTCGCGACCCTTTTTGGCGAGCTCTTCGGCTTCTTTTCGCAAATTCTTGTATTGATCGTTGATCTTAACTTTAAACTCATCAAAGTCCTTTTTGAACTCCTCGGCATATTGATCACCTTTTTTCGAAAGCTGCTTGCGAGTCTTGGTACCTTTATCCGGAGCAAAAAGCAATCCTACAATCGTACCGATTGCGGTACCGACAATTATTCCGATAAACACTCTTAACATATTCATAATCTATCCTCCATTTGATTACATGTAATACCTGACAATTCTGTTAGCAACAGGCAATTATGTATTAGTAACAGCAACAGCGGCTCAAAGATTTCATCATTCGGATCATCTCTCGGGATTACGCTGATGAAACACATGAAGTACACCTGGAAACAGGGCATCCAGACTTTCTCGTGCCCCTCCCGAACTGCCCGGCAGAGCAATCACCAGCGTAGAATTTATCAGCATGGCTTTTTGGCGGGATAACATCCCGAAAGGTGTTTGCGCAATACCGTGATCACGCATAGCCTCTTCCATTCCGGGGACTTCCCTGCCGTTGAACTCTTCCAGTATCTCAGGGACAAAATCACTATCCCCCAGACCGGTGCCTCCGCAGAGCAAAAGCAGCTCAAGGCCGCCATCACCTGTCAAATCTTCAATTCGCTGGCGAAGTGAGTCTGGGTCTTCCTGCAGATTTTCATCAACCAACAAATCTACCGGTTGACCCTCCAGCTTTTCCCGGATAATCTGCCCGGCACTATCCTTTCGTTTACCTGATTTCTTATCAGTTGATACAATTAACAAGCCGGTTTTAAGAGGTGATGAAAACTCATCCGAAAAGTCCGATTTGCCCCCGCGCTTTTCCAGTAGTTTGATTTCCCCCATCTCCATATCCACCTGGAGCGGTTTGAGCATATCGTAGGCATTCATAAGTGCGGCCTGAACCGCCGTAATCGCCTCCCTCTCGAGTCCGGTTTTCCAGACCGTCCGCACCTCAGCAGTAAACCGAAGCCCGTCCGGCTCATACTCCATGCTAACCTCCA
>SLQI01000178.1 GCA_007131535.1 Balneolales bacterium
AGCGAACGCCGAAAATGATGAGTACCTCGAATATTACATGTTTGCCGTTGAGGAGCCGGAAACTACCCTGCTAAGTCTCGATTTTGAAGAAGGAGACGGGGTGCCGGCCGATGCATCGGATTATAATTCAACTATTTTTGTTCACGGCGATCCTCAATATACCGGTAATGCTGCAGACGGAGATTTTGCCCTTGAATTTGACGGTGAGTCAGATTTTATCCGGGCATTCACACCTCATGCCGGCCACAGTGAAGAGTTTACCCTTGATTTCTGGATGCAAGCCGGGGATTGGGCCGGAGATTTCTGGAACTATATCGTTCAGAAACCTGCCATTGTCCCTCACTTCTGGGGTGAAAATACCTTCGAGATCCTGACCGGAGCCTTTGATGAT
The DNA here is from genome assembly GCA_007131535.1 of Balneolales bacterium. GTDB lineage: Bacteria > Bacteroidota > Rhodothermia > Balneolales > Natronogracilivirgulaceae > SLJN01. The sequence goes on from SLQI01000178.1 coordinate 392, forward strand.
GAAGAGCCACGGCTCACTGCCGGTGTATGGAGTGAAGGAGAAGGAAATACCCGTATTACGCTTGAAGATCATATTCTCGAAGCAGGAGAGTGGTACCGGGTGATTTTTGAAGTGAGCCTGGCAGAAGACCAGGAAAATTACAACTACTGGGCGGCGGTTGAGTTACGTGATGCTGATGATCAGCCGATCACCGACGGGGCATTGCGCTTCAACGAGCCGGTAGGTGTATCACACCATCCGCTGCATATAGCAAAAGGTGGTGGTGACCGCCCGTTCGTCGATATTGTGGTGGATAATTTCACCTTCCTCAACTACTCTGAAAACACCGTTCCGGTTTCCTCAGAAATCGAAGAATTGGCCGGCGACACACCAACCCGGATTGAACTGAAAAATAATTACCCCAACCCGTTCAACCCGGTAACCACTATCCCATACTCCATTGATCAAACCGATCATGTTACCGTAAAAGTATATGATGTGGTAGGTCGTGAAGTAGCAACGCTGGTTAATGAACAGCAATCTGCCGGCACTTATGAAGTACAATTCGATGCCGGTAATCTGAGCAGCGGTTTGTATATCTACCGGCTTGAAGTCGGAGATCACTTCTCTCAGACCAGTCAAATGATGCTGGTTAAATAACAGTCTCATAGCACCTGCCAGGTTCTCCGCCGGCTGGCGGATGCCTGTGGCAAAAAACCTGGCAGGTCATTTTTTTTCTACAATGTATTGTTTCAATAATTTGAATCCACTGACAGGAATTTAGTTATGACATCCTCACAGGTCATATTCAGAGCAGTTTTTAACCCATTATTCTTTTTGATCTTTTTTCTCACCGGCATTATGGGCTCGGCGTATGCCAATCCACAGGTTGCCTTCATCGGTGAACCGGGAGAACTCTCAGATTTGACTGATGAAGAACAGGAAGCTTTTCAGTGGCTGCAATCGGAGTTTACAGCAGAATATGTAAGTTTCGATGAAATCCGGCAAGATCCACAATTGTTGGATGAATTTGATGTCATTTGGTGGCACAACGACGAGGATATTGAGCTGCCCGAATCGGCTGTAGATAATGAGACTGTCACAGCAATAGACGATTTTATCAGTAGCGGAGGGGGCCTCTTTCTCACCGGACTGGCATCGCAATATGCCGTAGATCTGGGAATACAATCAGTTCCGCCGGATGAAATCTCGCGGGATGGAGCGACCAGCGGTGATTGGGGGTTTTATCAAATGAATGAGCACCATCCGGCATTTGATGGTTTGAGCAATCCCTTTGCAACTATTTCATCCGGCCTTGAAGTTGCCAATCGAATTAGCTGGTGGACCGATCCCGATGATTTCGACGGAAAATGGTTAACAGACCTCGAGTGGCGAAGCGATGATGGTCCGGATATAGTTTCATCCGGGGAATATGAACTTGGTGAGGGTACGGTTTTTTTTGTCGGAGCCGGTGCATTCGAGTGGCATCACGACGGTGAAAACACCAACAGGGATAATCTCGAAACGTATACCGCAAACATCATCGATTACCTCAGCAGATCTGTCCCGGAAATAGAAAACGGGTTAATTGCACACTTCCCCCTCGACGGTTCCTCAGGTGATCGTCGCGCAGAAGAATTGGTCTCCGGTTCTCAAATCACAATTAACAACAATTACGATCGCCCGGAGTGGGTTGAGGGACCCACCGGATCCGGATTACGACTTGACGGATTTTCTACCTGGATAGGCTGGAATCAGTTTGAAGAACACATGCCTACAGAACAGCTGAGTATTGAACTATGGGCTGCCGTCGAATCCTACCCACCGGCCAATGCCCCGTTCGTAAATAGCTACACATTTCCCGATGCCGGATACTATTTGGGTATGGAGCCACTTGGAGCGTGGTACTTTGCTGTTTCAATAGACGGAGACTGGCACACCGTATGGGGCGATGGTAAATTTCCGAAAGGCGAATGGGCTCATATCGCAGGCGTATTTGATCAGGATGAAGGACTGAAACTTTACAAAAACGGTGAACTTGTCGGTACAGAGAATACTCCGGGACTGCCCATGACGCCGGATCGTGATAACCCTACGATTATTGGAAAGGATGTTCATTCCGATGAGGTTGCCGTTTTTCCGACCGGGGTTGTCAATGGTTTGGTGGATGATGTTCGCATTTACAATATCGCTCGAAGTGACCAGGATGTGCAGGAAACCTTCGAATCAGGAGAGGTTGATATCCCTGCAAATCTGGAAGTACCTGAAAGTCGCTATGCGGATGATCCACACAGGCCGGAGTTTCATGCCATACCACCCGCCCACTGGGCGAATGAACCTCACGGACTGGTATATCATGAAGACCGGTATCACATGTTTTATCAATACAACCCCAGCGGTCCGTATTGGGCACATATTCACTGGGGGCACATGAGCACGGATAACCTTGTTGGGTGGGATCATCATCCAATAGCCAAAGCTCCGGAGCCGGGATTTGACTCCTACGGGATCTGGTCAGGTGATGCCGTAGTCGATAACAATACGCTGAAAACGATATACACCGGCGTAGACGGAGCTCGTGCCGGAATCGGTCTTGCCGAAATGCGGGACTACGGCGATTTTGATAAAGATTTCCGCAATCCGCTGTTTCACCTGCCCGACGGTAATTATGAAGACTTCCGGGACCCTTATGTCTGGAAAGAAGACGATACGTGGTACCTGACCATCGGCACCGGTGTACCTCAAGGTGGAGGAGGTGTTGCCTTGTTGTACCGTTCTGATGACTTGATCAATTGGGAATTCCGCGGTGAAATGAAGGGCGAAGGAGACCCGGATGAATCCGGTGAGTACTGGGAGATGCCCATGCTCAAACAACTCACTGATGACCTCTACTACTTCGGAGTTACAGACCTGCCGATCGGACGTAATACATATTGGCTCGGCAGCTGGGAAAATGAGGAGTTTACACCGAATCATGATACTCCCCACCGTCTTGATCTGATTAACCGGTTTCTGAGCCCCGCCATAGAACGTACTCCTGATGGCCGGATCATAGCCGTGGGGATCATCCCGAATCATGTAACCTCAGAGTTTGCGAAAGAGCTGGGATGGGAGCACACGTTTAGCTTACCCCGGGAATGGTATTATCACGAAGAAGATGAGATTATGGGTCAGCGACCCGCCCGGGAACTTGAGACGCTCAGAGGTGAACATACCTCCAGAGGGCCGATTTCACTGGGTGACGGACGTGGCAGCGTCTTAGACAAAGAAAGTACGACATTTGAAATGATTGC
>SLQI01000405.1 GCA_007131535.1 Balneolales bacterium
GAGAAACCTATTAAGAGTTCAATAATTATTAAAATTACTAAGCTGTACTCGTTAATGCTTAAAATCGAGTTAATTACTTCTAAGTAATTCTTTGGGTTTATTGCTTTCTCTGTTCCAGTATAAAGTAAAGCTAAACCAATGACTATTCTTAGTATTGTTTGTACTATCTGCATAACCTAAAACTCAATTGTTATTCTGTGAAAGCCGATTTCAGGATCCCGAAAATGAGCTATGATTTCATTTTCGTTAACTTGATACAGGTTCCGGATTTGCCCCGGAAAACCCAGGTCTTCAGCCCAGGCCTGACAGGTAGGTTCCAATGTTGTTTTATTGAGCAATACTAATTTTGAAATTAGATCTCTTACCCAAGGTTGTCCCTCCTCGGCATCTCTGACGTCGTATGCACGATATAACAGGTAATCGTCCATAGGGAATGCTTCTCTACCGCCACCTTGTATTCTTACTGGTGCAGCATATTCACCTTCATGTACAGGGGTCTCGATAAAGTCAAGCTCAATATCAACTCGATCAGTGACCTTGCCGTCGTATTCGGTAAAAATAATTTTAGGGGGATAAAAATAAGGATATACGATCTTATCATCCGAAACGGTAAACAAGTCACTTTCACCGGTGCGTGCTATGAATTGATCCTCGTAAGCCTTCCGATCTATGATATTTTTCTGATATTGGTATTCACCATCCTCACGCTTATAGACCGAAATTAGTTTATTGTTGTGTGAAAACGGAAAATAATTGATAAATAAATAGGTGCCGTCAGAGTTTGAGTCCACGAAACTGGGCATTGCATCGAGGGTCTCCTCCTGGATGACATTGTTATCTTTGTCAAGTACCACAAATTTGTATTCTTCTCTGTCGAGCAATACCAAGTGATCGCCTGCGAGGGCGAAGTCCATACCAAAGGCGATTTCTCCCGGTCCTCTGCCTTCTCCTAAACCATACTTACGGATTCGTTCTCCGGAGTAATCAAATTTGTGGATATAATATTCATCCCAGTCTTTCAGGTATATCCGGTCCTCGGTAGCTTCTATATTGGCAACCGAGGAGATGTGAATTTTTTCATGAACATTGAAAAGTTCTTCGAATTGAACTTCCGGAAAGCAATCTGAAATTGTCAGCAGTAGTAGTAGACTCAACATTGGGCACAGGTGTTTGGTTAATAATGATGAAGTTATTTAATTGAGAAAAAATGCAGGCAAAGTGCTTTATTTAGATTTGTTGCACTTTGCCTGATTGTTTTAATCCTCTCCTTCTTGATCTTCCGGTAAACATAAGATACATGTATGTGCTGCGCCATCTGTGCAATTATCGGTAAAACACTCAAATGCAACAGCTACTTCACTGGACCAGTCGCATTGACCAATATTGCCACAATCTTCAACATCACCGATGGCATAGATATTATTGGCCGCGAAGCCAGCCACTACCAAAACTAAACTTATAACGATAAAACGTAGATTTTTACGAAACATAACTTTGCCCTACATTTGTCAATCTTCAACTTCACCGTCATCTTCCAAACACAAGACACATGAATGGCCAGAGCCGTATGTGCATGTTGTAGTCTCACATGGGAAGCTGACAGCTACTTCCCCTTCGTCGCAATAGGCATGATTATCACACCATCTATCAGATGGGATTGCGTGGATATTACTCAAGCCCATCGAAGCAATTGATAAAGTGAATGCCAGTGTTATAGCGTATATGACCTTATTTTTCATAGGGTGTTATTTTTAATGGTGATTTGATTAAATCAACATTAGTTATACTATAAAACTAAAATGTAGTTGACATGTAAAATAAGGTGAATAATTAGGTGAATTTTTTTCATATTTAATCATTGAAAATTAGAGAAGGATAACAGGGGTTTAAAGCAGATTGCTGATCCGGTGCCGGTGCACAGCAATGTGAAGTGAGTTGAACCTACCTATACCTGCCAGATCCGGAGACCTGGCAGGTGGATTGATCAGTTACACACAAACTCACCTTGTTCGTCATCTTGTTCGCGCACGAAGACGGCTGCTGTCAGCGCAGGGATGGTGAACGTTCCGTCATCCACAGATGCTGATTGTACGCCGCTATCCACGCTGTGCATATGTGCATCGTGCAGACGCATATCTTCCAGATCCAGCTCGTAGGATTGCTCTTCGTTGTCTGCATTGAACAGTACGAGAATACCATCATAATTATCATCCAGCGGATCGCCGGCGCAAGCTCCGTCGGAAATGGTCATGGCCATGATACCCGGCTGCTGGTCGGGTCCGGTGTTGTGAAATTTGACCCGGCGGTTTACTTCGTCAGCCGTTTCGAGCCGGAAGAGCGGTGAGCTGTATCGAACTTCCAACTGCTCACGGAACAGCCGGTTTGCGCGCTCCATGTGCTCTTTCTCCACATTGATGACATCACTGGTCAAAAACTCGCGCATTTCGTCCCAGCGATCTTCATTGTCCCATCCCGGAGGCAGGCCCTGACCCCAAAGATGTCGTTCAAGTGAAAAGTCAACGGCATTATACCAGTCGCCGGAGTCAAAGCTGTTACGGTCTAATGATTTTGAGCGGAGAATATCGCTTCCCATTTGGTAGAACGGTACGCCCTGACCGTAATTGATGAACGCATTGCTGAGTACGTGAACCCGCACGCGATCTTCCATAGAAAAGTCATCAGGAAGCTTGACCTGAGTGTTGTCCCACAGCGTTTCGTTGTCGTGTTTATCAATATAATTGACCGACTCCTGGGGATCTCCGGCAAAACCTATTTGATCTTCGCTTCCATCAACCTGTTCGCCGGTTCGGTTAATGTATTCGTAGCTGCTCAGGTTGCCGGCCATGCCTACGCGAATCCGGTCGGCATCGTAAAGCAGGCTTTCGAGTTGCTCTTCTTCACTGTCCTGTTCTGCCTCGTTCGGAAACAGATAACGGCCATTGGCAAAACCCTGGAACCGACCGGTATCGGTGAAATTGCCACCGCGGACGCCATCTCTCAAACGATCATTAAAATTGCCGATGCCGGTGCCACCCATGTTGAACTGCGTCGCCTGATCAAAAATCCGGTCGTCGGCCACTTCTCCGAAATTCCATCCCTCGCCGTAGATGTAGATATTTTCGCCATCTACGCCGTGCTCTTCGAGCGTCAGATTAGCCAGCTCGTGTTGCAGGTTTTCCATCACGTATCGGGGGTGGTGACCCATTAAATCAAACCGGAAGGAATCGATTTTATAATGCTTCGCCCAAAGTTTAATCGAATCGATAATCAGCTTTTCCATCATATTAAACTCGGCGGCGGTGTTGTCGCAGCAGGTAGACGTTTCGATGTCTCCGGTAACCACATCATATCGGTGATAGTAGGTAGGTACGACCTTATCGAGAACCGAAAACCGTGATTCCACACCAGAAGCGAAGGTGTGATTATAAACAACATCCACAACCGTTTTCAGGCCGATTTCATCGAGCCCCTGGACCATTTTACGGGTTTCCAGAATGCGCTGGGCTCCTTTCGGTTCGGTAGCGTAACTGCCCTGGGGAGCGTTGAAATGGAACGGATCGTAGCCCCAATTGAATCCGTCATGCCAGGCCATTCCTTCCATCCGCCCCGGATCGTTATAAGGCCTTTGGATTTCCTCTGTTGCCGGATCGTCTTCCGCCAATTCCTCGAAAACCTCCCAAATTTCACGGTCGCCGTAATAATGACAGTCTGATTCCAGTCCGCCATAGTCGAGCACGTCACAGATTCGCTCGTAGGGATCAAAGACATCCACCCGGTCGGTGGTATCTTCTTTTACGGTAGCAATATCATTGATGGGCAAAAGGTGCAGGTGTGTCAGGCCGGATTGCTGCAATTGTTTGAGGTGGTTCATTCCGTCCGACAGCTCCCGGTCATTTTCACCGGTGTAAGTGAAGGCCATGTAGGTGCCGCGATGTTCTTCCGGGATGGTTTCGTCGATGAGGCTGAAATCCCGCATGTGCGCTTCGTATACGGTGATATCAACGGGGTGGGGCTGTTCCTTGCGGATGTCTTCCCAGCCATCGGGTTTGAGTTCTTCGTCACCGGCCAGGTCCACAAACTGACTGTAGCGGCTGTCCGTTGCCAGGCTCACCGAATAAGGGTCGGTGACGACAAACGTGTTGATCTCATCGTTTTCGGGATGAAAAACCTCGATTTCAAACCGGTAAAACTTGCGGTCCGCCTCGAGATCTAAATCAAACTCCCAAACGCCGTGTGACGGCAGGTCCCGCTCAGCTTCAACGGTTTCGGTGTGATTTTTTCCCTCATCATACAACTTCAGTGAAACCGACTGCGCTGTCGGAGCCCAAAGTTTCAATTCGATACCGTCTTGATGGTAAACAGGCCCGAGATCACCGGTATAGGTGAAATAGTCGTCAATCACCCCGTGTGTTTGGATGCGGGTAGCTTCTACCGGGGTGTGGTCTTCATCGTAGGCAACCGCAACAAGCTGGCTGCGCAGCGCTTCTTTAACGGAATCCGGATCTTCCGAAACATTAAAAACGGGTTCTTCGGCAATATGCCTGTATTGATCAGCTTGATGGCCCGATAGTATGCCATCTTCGCTGAGAGAAATGGATTCGCTTTCGGAAATACCTTCCTCGGCGACTACGATACCCGCTTCGGGTTGGTAGCGGATTTCAAAATATTCTGCTTCAGGGGCATCCACCCAAATCAGGCGATCTCCGGAGATCCAGTGTGCCGCAGCATTTTCAAGAATGTTGTCGGCCGGGTCCGGGTCAGCTTCCGTTGGCTGACTTACTTCCGGCCGGCAGGCACTTAAAAACAGGGAGAAAATGGTGATGTAAAATAATAGGGTTGTGAGCTTCATATAAATTTTGCTTTTACAGCCTGGGTTGGCTTTTTTTACCGGTTATGGATGGTCTAACTTCTTGTGCCAATTACCGGTAGTGTTGAGTGACTAACCTAAGCTCCAAATATAGGAGTTCTTAGTCTAATTTAATAGGATAGGTTGGGTTTGTTTGGTTCTCGACCTCTGCAATCTAAAATCACAAATCACCAATCTGCTATCTCACTGAATGATTTAGATAGGTGCTAAGGCTACCCGATTCAGCCCAACGTCAACATCCAGCCTATTCGAACAGATATCAGATTGGTGATTGCAGATAGCAGATTGCAGATGTTTTGGACTGAAACAGCTTATCACAAAAACCTATTGATCAAAAAAATCTGCCACACAACCCATAGGTTTCCAGAAGAAAATTTCTTAGACTTTGTGCATCATCAAAAAAACTTAAGTTCTGTCGATATATATGGCTGAGTCGCAACATATTGAACGTGAATTCAAGGAATGGTGGAGTCCCAGTTTAGGTCGGGATATGGAGCTTATACGCTACGGATATTCCGGTACCCCGATTCTCGCATTTCCCGGCAACGAAGGACGCTATTACGATTGGGAAAATCATGGTTTGACTGATGCACTCGATGTTCAGTTAAAGAAAGGGTACAACCAGCTTATTACGATAGACTCTGTTGATAAAGAGAGTCTGCTGAATAAAAATGTGGAACCCGAAATTCGTATTGGCCGGTATAAGCAGTACTTGAGCTATGTGGTAGAGGAGGTCATCCCCAATATTTATGATCAGACACAGTACCGGTTTCTCATAGTTACCGGATTTAATATGGGGGCTTTACATGCTATGAATTTAGCTCTTCATCATCCCCGAAAAGTTAATAAGCTGCTGGCAATGAGCGGGGTTTATTCTCTGCAAAGTTTGTGGGAAGAAACCACAGACAGCCAGACTCGAAAGTATAGCCCGCTGGATTTTGTTGCCCATCCCGCTAACAACGAATATTTGAGCAAAATGGGCGGAATGGATATCCGGCTTGTTGCTTCCCGGTTCGAACCGGAGTTTGATCAAACCGAAAAGTTAAGCTACTGGTTCAACAGCAGAATGGTAGCTCATCAGTTTGATACATGGGAAGATGAGGCTATGAAAGACTGGCAGCTATGGGGTGAGATGTTGAAATTGCACATACCTTAGTATCTTCACCGGTCGGAAACCAAATTTACATTATGATTCAATCTATCTCTAAAGTACTTATTGCAAATCGCGGTGAAATTGCCGTTCGCATCATCCGAACATGCCGGGATCTCGGAGTACGCACGGTAGCGGTTTATTCTGAGCCGGATGCCATCAGCCCGCATACGTTGCTTGCCGATGAATCGGTTTGTATCGGGCCGGCGGCATCATCCGAGAGTTATTTAAAGATGGATACGTTGCTCGATGTGGCAGAAAAAACGGGAAGTGATGCCATTCATCCCGGATATGGCTTTTTAAGCGAGAATGCGACTTTCGCCCGGAAGTGCCAGGAGCGCGGAATCAGGTTTATCGGTCCATCCGCCGAAGCAATCGAAGCGATGGGCGATAAGATGCAAGCCCGTGCTATGATGGAAAAAGCCGGGGTACCCTACCCGCCGGGAACCAAGGAAGCACTTAAGGATATTTCGGAAGCACGAAAATTTGCCGAAGAGATTGGTTTTCCGGTGCTGATCAAAGCTGCTGCCGGTGGAGGAGGTAAAGGCATGAGGGTCATCGAAAACCCTGATGGTTTTGAAGCCGGCATTAAAGCGGCTCAGTCAGAAGCGCGTAACGCCTTTGGCGACGAACGGGTTTATGTGGAAAAATATCTGGAATCGCCCCGCCATGTGGAATTTCAGATCCTGGCGGATAATCACGGCAATTACATTCACCTGTTTGACCGTGAATGTTCCATACAACGCCGCCATCAAAAAGTCGTGGAAGAAGCTCCATGCGCCATCCTGAATGATGAGTTGAGGGCGGAGATGTCTAAAGCTGCCATTGCAGCAGCCCGCTCATGCGACTACACCGGCGCCGGAACCATCGAATTTATGGTGGACAAGCACCGGAACTTCTATTTTTTGGAGATGAATACGCGATTGCAGGTGGAGCATCCCATCACCGAATTGATCACCGGGGTGGATCTGGTCGAGTGGCAACTGCGGATCGCCGAGGATCAGCCGCTGACGTTTAAGCAGGAAGATCTCAACCGTGATGGTCACGCTATTGAATGCCGGATTTGTGCCGAGGATCCATCAGATCAGTTTATGCCGAGTACGGGCCGTCTCGAGCGCTTCAAACCGGTGGCCGGACCCGGTATCAGAGTGGATGAAGGCGTAAGGGTACATCAGCAGGTGACCATCGATTATGATCCGTTGATTGCAAAACTCATCACCTGGGGAAAAAACCGGGATGAGGCTATCCGTCGGATGGATCGCGCTCTGGAAGAATTTGAGATTTCCGGAGTGGATACCACCATACCGTTTTGCCGGTTTGTGATGGATCATGAAGCTTTCCGCGAAGCGCGTTATGACACGCATTTTGTTCAACAATACTTTACAGGCGAGGAGATAGTTAATACTGCCTCCGATTATGCCTCTGTTGCTGCAGCTGCCTTGCTTAAATGGCACGACAATGAGCAGTACCGGGAAAAGAAAACACAAGCTGTTGGTAGTAACCATACCGGTATGTGGTGGCGTAACCGAGTACGTCAATAAAATCAGGCTAAAAAATTTATTATGAACTCAGAGAATGCTGAGCTGTTCGATGTGCTTCGACATCTGGACACCGAACAGCGTAACCCTAATACTATGCACATCGACCTGGCAGATGCGGATGAGATTGTCAGGCTGATCAACCAGGAAGACAAAAAAGTTGCTTCAAATGTAGCCGAGCGTTCTGATCAGATTGCCAAGGCGATTGAGATTGTCAGTTCCGCTCTTTCCATAGGAGGGCGGCTGCGTTATTTCGGAGCGGGAACCAGCGGAAGGCTGGGGGTGCTGGATGCGGCCGAGTGTCCGCCTACGTTCGGCAGTGATCCCGAAGAAGTGAAAGGGATCATCGCCGGTGGTGAGAAAGCCATGTTTGTTGCACAGGAAGGAGCCGAAGACAGCCCGGAATACGGTGCCGCCGATGTGCAAAAGGAAGGCATCAGTAAAATTGACGTTGTTTGCGGGTTGGCTGCAAGCGGACGAACTCCTTACGTGCACGGAGCACTGAATGAAGCCGCAAAATGTGGTGCAAAAACCATAATGATCTGTTGCGTACCGGCCTCACAGGTATCTCTTGATGTGGATGTTGATGTAATGATCGATATGCCCGTCGGACCGGAAGCGATTATGGGAAGCACCCGGATGAAAAGCGGAACGGCCCAGAAGCTGGTGTGCAATATGATCACCACCGGAGCCATGATCCGCCGCGGAAAAATTTACGAAAATGTGATGGTAGACCTTCAGCTCACCAACAAAAAACTTGTTGAGCGGGCACGCCGTATCATCATGCTATTCAGTGAGGTAAATTATGACCGGGCAAGTGAGCTGCTTCAAATAACCGATGGCCGCGTTAAACCCGCACTTTTGATGGCGCTATCCGGAGTTGATTTTGAAAAAGCTGAAAAACTATTGGCTTCGCACAACGGATTCATCAGGGCTGCGTTGAAATCACAAGCTGAATAACCCAATAAATCAACCTTAAGAGCTACATGGCGCATTTCCTTAGTGCTTTGGCCTGGGGCATTTACGGATTTGGATTTCTTGTGATCCTGCCTTTTGTTTTGGTGGCATACCTGGTAACGGCACCGTTTGACCGGTTTCGCAAGCTACCGAATTCTATCCTCATGTTACACGGTCAGTTGTATACCTATCTGAATCCTTTTTGGAAAGTTGAGATCAAGGGCGTAGAAAACTACCGGTCGGATGAGGGATGTATTTTCATGGGAAATCATCAAAGTTTTGTGGATATGCCATTGCTTGCACGGTTGCCGTGGAATATGAAATGGGTTTCCAAGAAGGAGTTGTTCCCGATACCGGTAGCCGGCTGGATTTTATCGCTGGCCGGGCATATTAGTATTGACAGAGGCAGTCCGGAAGCTCGCAAAACCATTTATAAGATAGTCCCTTACGTTGAGGCTGGTCAGAAGGTTATGGTATTCCCCGAGGGAACGCGTTCCCGTGATGGTGAGTTAAAGCCATTTAAGCGAGGCTCTTTTATGGTAGCCTGGGAGCACAATTTACCGGTCCAACCTATTGTCATTTCCGGAACCAAGGACTTGATGAGGCCGGGCACCTGGATTATGAAACTAAAAGGGCATGCGGTCGTTTCCATATTAGAGCGTATTTCTCCGGGTGATTTTGACTCTATGGAAGAATTTATCGATTATACCTTCCAACAATTTTCAGCAGAATTAGAACGCCTGCAGAATAGCTTACAACAAGCAGCATGAACGTTTTTTTCAACTTTGCGAAGTATTCGTCTTCAACATAGAAGGGACGAGCGCGGGTATCGCAATCAAATCATGGTAGCGATCATTATTTGTCTTGTGGCATTTATCCTGTTGTTTCGCTATTTGCCCCTTGAATTCACATCCGATAGATTATATCAGGATATAACCGATTATGATGATGTTATCATGTTCGAGGATGTTACGGTGGTTCGTGAGCGTGCACAAGTTCCGCCCCCCCCATCACCCCGCCAGCCGGAACCCCGCCCCGATGATGAGATTATTGAGGATGATGAATTTGACTTTGAAGATTTCGGGGAGGAGTACGACGAACTACCGGAGCCGGATCTCGAAGGCAACGGCGAAGGGGAAGTCGCCGAAAACCCGGCTCGGCCGCCCAATGTACGCAGAATTGTAGAACCTTCTGTATCAAGTCAGGACCGAAGTGGTTCGGAGCGGGTTCGCATCTTTGTGATATTTCTTGTTAATCAGCAAGGAGAGGTGGAGGAGGTCGAAATTGACGAATTCCAGGTTTATGACAGCGATAGCGGGGAGTTTGTAACGGTAGATCAAGTTGACCCGGTACTTGTTGATGCAACCCTCAAAGCGGCTTACAGATGGCAGTTTCGTCCAGCCGAAGACGGTGGCCGGGAGGTGCGAGCGCGTACGCGACACGTGTTTACCTACGGTAATTAGTGTGGAGTTCTCGCAAAGGGCGCAAAGGAATAAAAAAACTTTAGCGTACTTTGCGTTCATATCTTAGCGGCCTTTGCGTGAACCCGTAATAAACCCCGAAAAACTTCCGTAGGCGGTGTTGATTTGAGGGCATTCAGCCCCTATATTTGGCGCTTCGATTGGGAGAGGTGCCGGAGCGGTCGAACGGGCTCGCCTGGAAAGCGAGTGTGCCCCCTGGGTACCGAGGGTTCGAATCCCTCCCTCTCCGCTTAAAGGCTTTGTAGCATGTACTTAGATGCTGCAAAGCCTTTTTTTTATTGGGGTAGAGCTCCAAACATCTGCAATCTGAATTCACAAATCTTCAGTCTGCTATCTCTCAGATTTAGTGATATAATGGCTATGCGCACTCAATCCTGCTCAATGTATACATTCCAACTGTTCGAATAGATTTCAGCTTGTTGATTGCAGAAGTTTCGGACCCAGCCTAAATAAAGCAAACAAAACGGCTATTTATCGAACCAAGGATAATAGGAATGATTCCCCTCGATCCTATTGTTTTAATCCAGCAGAACCAAATAAATCACAGATTTATAAGGATCAATTTTTTTGATTATGATGGGTATCAATTTAAATCAACACATTGGAAAAATTATAAGCGGGGTATTTTTGGCGCTGCTGTTTCTTTACCCCCAAGATGCGACCTCAGCTACGGATGACTTCAACGGCACTTATGAGTTAGATGAGGATGCCAGTGATGATTTTATGGAAGCCTTCGATGATCCATTGCAAGAGTTGAGTCGCTTGCGAAGAGGTGTCGCAAGAATCATTATTAATCGAAGGGGAGGGCATGCCGAAGAGGTGTATATCCAAATTACCGACGATACCATCACCTTTAGGTCAGATGACAATGACCCTATTTTTTTCCCTGCGGATGGAGAGGAAATCGTACATATTAACGATTCGGGGGATGAAATGAAGGCCAAAGCCGAGCTTGAGGGTAATCGCTTGCGCATTACCATGGAAGGCGAAGATGGCGGCTCGGTAACCGAATACCATCTAAACGATGATCACAACCGACTGGATGTTGAACGCAAAATCGAAATCGGTCAACTCTCCGATCCGGTTGAATTCAGCGTGGTGTATAATCGCAAAGGCTAACTAATCGTGTAATACGTGGAGGCTACTCAAACTTCATGTGCTGAACGCGTACCGCGTTTAAGATGGCAAGCAGAGCTACGCCGACATCGGCAAAAACAGCTCCCCACATCGTAGCCAGTCCTACAGCGCCAAGAGTGAGTACAGCACCTTTCACGCCAAGTGCCAAAACGATATTCTGCCAGACAATGCTCCGGGTAGCTTTACCAATCCGGATGGCGGTTGCAATTTTAGAAGGCTGATCCGTCTGAATAACAACATCCGCCGTTTCAATAGCCACATCACTGCCCATAGCCCCCATCGCAATGCCGACATCACTCAATGCCAGAACCGGTGCATCATTAATGCCGTCACCCACATAGGCGACGGTTCCCTGCAGTTGGTTTTTGAGTTTTTCCAGTTTGGCGGCTTTTTCTTCCGGAAGCAGCTCGGCGTAGGTTTCATCAATTCCGAGTTTGCTGCCCAGTTCGCCGGCAACATGTTGCTTATCGCCACTGAGCATAATCGTGCGCTCAATCCCCAGCTGCTTAAGTTGTTTGATAGCTTCCGAAGAATCGGCTTTTACTGCATCAGAAATATGGATGTGCCCCTGGTAAGCCCCGTCAATGGCAATGTGTACGACGGATCCGGATTTTGCCGGAACTTTCGCTGTCTGCGCAACAGCTTCCCGCTCCATAAGGTTTTCGTTGCCCACCGCCACGCGTTTATCGTTTACTGTGGCGACGATGCCAAAACCGGGTAACTCGGTCTGATCGGTTACAGCCGGTTCATTTCCGTTCAAATCGTCCAGATGCTGCACGATGGCTTTGGCGATCGGGTGTGTCGAGTTTTTTTCCATCGCATGGACCGAACGCAGCCACTCGTCCTGATTGCCGTTTTCAGAGGTGATATTCTGAACGGTAAAGGTGCCATGCGTGAGCGTCCCCGTCTTGTCGAAGACCACCGTATCGACATTTTTGAGGGCATCCAGGTAGTTAGAACCTTTCACCAGAATACCGTTGCGCGAAGCTGCACCAATCCCCCCGAAATAACCCAGGGGAATGGAAATCACCAGGGCGCACGGACAGGAAATCACCAAAAAGACCAGTCCGCGGTAAAACCACTCCTGAAAATGATACGGGCTGACGAACAATGCCGGCAGAATGACCAGTAAAGCTGCAAGTCCCACCACTACAGGCGTATAGACTCTTGCAAATGAGCGGATGAACAGCTCGGTTTTGGCTTTTCGCAGCGTAGCATTCTGTACCAGCTCCAAAATCCGGGTGATGGAGCTCTTGTCGTAGGTAGCGGTGACTTCAAATTCGGTAACCTGATTGAGATTGACCATACCGGCAAGGACCTTCTCACCGGGTTGGAAACTTCGGGGTTTGCTTTCTCCGGTAATCGCTGAAGTATCAAAAGCTGCGGTGTCCGAAATCAGTTTTCCGTCGAGCGGCACGCGTTCACCCGGTTTCACCTGAATCGTCTCCCCGACCCGAACTCCGGAAGGGTGCGTGCTGGTGATTTCCCCATCCCGCTTAACATGAGCCGTTTCCGGGCGCACATCCAGCAATGCTTTGATATGACCGCGGGCGCGATCAGCCGCACTATGCTGGAAAGCTTCTCCAATAGAGTAAAACAGCATTACGGCTACGGCCTCCGGGTATTCGCCGATCAAAAAGGCGCCTATAGTGGCAATTCCCATCAGAAAAAATTCGGTAAAGACATCCCCTTTGATGAGATGGGCATAAGCTTGTCGCAAAACCGGAATGCCGACCGGCAGATAGGCGATGGTATACCAGCTCAGTTGGAGATATCCACTAAACCATGGAGTGGCCCAAAAGTACTCCATAGCTAGCCCGCTAAGCAATAAGAGCAAACTGGTTACAGGTTTCCAGTATTTGAAAACCCGTTTTTGTGATTGCTTTTGGGAAAGAGATTCACAAGAGTTGCAGCAGTAGTTTTCTGCTTGCGACATGAGCGGAGAGTTTTTGGCTGACCTAAGTAAGTATTTATTACTATCTAATTTACAATGAAAAAGTATGCAACACTATTGCATGAGACCTCTTTGAGCTTTTTACAAACTCAAAATCGGATGCCATTTTTGGGGAATCTATAATTGCATCAACAGCAAAAGAAAGGGTAAATAGTCCTTGAGTTGATTACGCAGCAGTTTCAAAGCCCTCGACATCTGTGTCTCAACAGTTTTTAATGAAACACCCATGATATTGGCAATTTCCGAGTATGAGAATTCTTCTTGTCGATGTAAAATGTAAGTATCACGACATTTGGGAGGTAGGTTAGCAATCGCTTCTTGAGCAGCTTCCTGGAAATATTTCGTCTGAAGTGATTGTTCCGGCGAGTCATGACTTTGTGAATAGTAAGTATTTTGAATGTGAGAGCTGTTTTTCTCTCTAACTTGCCGGTGCCTTATATAATCGAGTGCTTTATTATGGGTTGTGGTGAATAACCAGGCTTTTACATTGTTAGGTTTCCAGTCACATCTTTTTTCCCAGATCATGGCAAAGACTTCTTGTACAATTTCTTCAGCTAAGTATTCGCTGTCAGTGAATTTTATGGCATAGTTACATAAGGATTCATAGAAATTAAAGAAAAGCTTTTTAAA
>SLQI01000374.1 GCA_007131535.1 Balneolales bacterium
AGCATCGTAATCCAGCAGTTGGTGGTGGATCTGATAGAGCAGGTTGTAAATTTTCTGACCGATCACCAGCCGGCTGCCGCTCTCTGTGAGGGTTTCTTCTTCCGAAATCAGCCTGTTGTGAAAGACATAGGCCTGATAATGCAGGCGCTCCAAAAGCACACCCGGAAGCTCGGCAGATTCCGGGCCGTCGGGCTGGTATCGCTTGTAGTTATAGTGAAACCGCTGTAGCATCCCAAGCATCAGCATCCTGGAAAACCCCCAGAATTGCCTCAGTTCGGTGTCCTCTTCGGAGTTGCTGCCAGAGTGCTTGTTTACGTTCTCGTTTTGGGCCATGTATCCGGGCTTTCCCGCCATTGACTGAGTAATTCAAGATCGGCCTGATCAACATATCCTTTTTCTACGGCTACCGAAATCAAGGTGCTGTAGTCGGTCAGGCAATGCACTTCAACCCCGGCTTTGTCCAGCTTTTCGTGGGCAATATTAAAACCGTAGGTAAAAATGGTCAGCAATCCGTCAACATGTGCTCCGATGAATTCCAACGCATCAATTACGGAAAGCGCAGAGCCGCCGGTTGAAATCAGGTCTTCAATGACTACGGTATGTTCACCTTTTCGTACCCGGCCTTCAATCTGATTGCCCATACCGTGCGCTTTGGCTTTGGCCCGTACGTATGACATTGGCAGCTCAAGACGGTCCGCAATCCATGCGGTATGGGGAATACCTGCGGTTGAGGTACCTGTCAGAACGGAAATATCCGTGTAGCGGTTCCGAATGAAATCGCTGAACGTATCGGCAATGCGTTTTCTGAGTTCGGGATATAAAATGGTCAGCCGGCTGTCGCAATAGATCGGTGATCTCCACCCGCTGGTCCACGTAAACGGATCGTTGGGCCGTAGAATTACAGCCTGGATTTCCAGTAACGACTGCGCTAAATCACGTGAAAACGCTTCGTCAATAATAGTGTAGGAGTTCGTTTGTGTCTTTGTCATAAAATTTTTCCGATAAATTTCTGAAATTATAGCATCCATCTCTTATGCGGCAGATTAATGACAGTACCTCTTTTCTTACAGGAACTAAGTAATATTTTGATATCATAAACCTTCCGGGCCACGGGTAAGCTTACTTATCACTGCCGCCTTTTGCTATATAGTTAAAAAACAAACAAAATAAGCAATACCGTTGCCAAATGCGCATAAAATCCGGCGAGCAGGTCATCCAACAGAACTCCGGCACCGCCGCCTATACTTTGTAACGCATTAACTCCCAGAATTTTTATAATGTCAAAAAAACGGAAGGACAAAAATCCTGCCAGCCAAAGATGCCAGGTTGATTCAACCGGCCAGAAAGCAAAGATTAACAGCATGCACAGGCTCATTCCCGCGACTTCATCCATCACGAGCGGACCGGGATCGGGTCCGTAGTGTTTTTCAAATTCCGTTGTTGACCACCATGAAAGGATGCAGGCTATTACGGTGAAGAGACCCAGTGCCCATATTCCGGGGAAACTATAAATCACCCAAATAACCGGAAGTGCTGCCAGACTCCCCCAGGTGCCGGGGATAGCCGGAAGAAATCCGGTCCCTAAAAAGCTGCCGATGATTACAGATAATCGGGATCGTGAATTCATCTGGAAGGACGAAATAGATGTCGGTTAACCCAAATATATTCTACACCGGTATAGGCGGTAATAAAGGTAACCAAATAGAGCAGCCACTTCATAATGTCGGTTTCCATTAGCAGGCGACTGTATTCACCCAGGGTTACATCAGCCTGAATAAACACCCCGACAAGCAGGGCAAACGGCAGGAAAACCATTTGCGCAAGTGTTTTGACCTTTGCCGTGAACAGGGTTTTCATATCGTGCCCCCGCCGGTCGGCCCACATTCTGAGGCCGGTAACAAAGATATCCCTCAAAAAAATGACGATGATCGCCCACCAGGGAAACTGCTCGGTAGAAATAAACGGCAGGCAGATAAAGCCGGCGAAGGTCAGAAATTTATCAGCCAGCGGATCCAGGAATACCCCGGTTTTGGAGCCCGCTTTGTAATGCCGGGCGATGTACCCGTCGAAATAATCGGTAACAGCTGCAATCGCAAAAATGGCAATACTCAGTGATGTCCAGATCAGTTCATCCTGGACATACATGAATACAAAGAGGGGTGCCAATACGATCCGTGAGGCGCTTAATATGTTTGGTATTCTTTTCACGCGCGAAAGATAAAAATGATGTTGGTATTACCAACCCTTTACCCATGAATTTTTCAGGTGAAGCCGGGCCGGAGACCTTGGTTCAAATCATAAAAACAAAGAGTGAACCGATATACTCTTCAAATTATTATGATTTAGGATTTTATTAAGGTTATTAAATGTAATTCAATCAGAATAGATAATTCGAAGCGGACTTATTTATAAGAAACCGATAAGTATCACTTTTCCTTGAATTCTCCCCGGTAGATACAGCCCGAGGTGCAGGTTTCCAGCACTTCGACTGCGGAGAGCTCAGGTAGTTCCGGCTTCAGTCTGTTCCAGATCCAGATAGCCAGGTTTTCACTGGTGGGGTTCTCAAGGCCTTCAATCTCATTTAGATAGCGATGATCAAGCCGCTCATATAACGGGCTGAACGCAGCTTTGAGGTCGGCGAAGTCCATGATCCACCCTATTTTGTCATCAATCGGACCGGTTACATAAATCCGCACCTTATAGCTGTGGCCGTGAAGCCGGTAGCATTTGTGATCTTTCGGTAAATTCGGCAGATGGTGTGCCGCTTCGAAACGAAACTCTTTAAATATTTCCATATCCGGAAAAATCGGGGAAGTTTGCAGCTAATACAAGTGCCAAGTTAAAACCGGAAACGGATATTTGAGCCATGTGACCTGAGCTATACTTCTTCCAGTTTTTTTCCGAATTGTTCGGGAGATGTAACCGGCGCGTCACACTGAAAGTTCTGACAGATGTATGCGGTTGGATTTCCGTTACGAGGTGTTTTGCCGGATAAAGTCGGGTAGGTATAATCAATATTTGGATCGGCCATGATGATCAAATCAAATGGCTCGTAATGGCGGCGCCACAACTTGATAAACTCATCGGCTTCAGCTCCGGTCAGTACAATTTCCCGCCGATCAGCCAAAAGAAATGCCGCTGCCTGCAAGAGATAACCGAATGCCGGCGCGTGGGTAGCGGCAACTTCCATCAATCGGCTGGTCGCGTTTTCAGCCACAGCTATGAAATCCGGTTTTCCGGTGAGATGACCCGTTCGCAGCAATCCCATGATCGCCGACGAGGTTCCGCCCGGCAGGGCATTGTCGAAAACTTCACGGCGCTTGGCGATAAGAGCATCATGCCATGCCGCGGTATAGGAAAACGCCGAGGGTTCTTCCTCATAAAAGTCCCGCCTTATGATCTCAGTCAGCTGGTCGGCAACCCGAAGAAACCGCTCGTTGCCGGTCAATTGGAAGGCCAGGCAGAGACCTTCGGCGCATTGACCGTAATCATCCAGAAAACCCGGTTGTTTGGTTTCACCGGCTTTGTATATGCGCCACAGCTGTGAACCATCCCAAAGAATATTGCACATAAACTCCGCATTGGATACCGCTAACCGGTGGGCTGTCTCATGATTTAAAACAAGGGCCGCTTTGCTCAGCGCTTTGAGCATCAT
>SLQI01000350.1 GCA_007131535.1 Balneolales bacterium
ACCTGCATCGATGCCATGCGCAAACTCAATACCCGCGGTGAAAAGAAAAATGTGGAATTTGATGAAGAACTGGCTGGTCAGGCTGATATGCATACTGATCAGATTCTGGAAAGAGAAAGAGACCATTTACTGAAGAAAGCTCTGGCTAATTTGGAAGAGGAAATGCGGCTTTTAATTGTTTTGAAGCACCTTCAGCAAATGAAATATGATGAAATTTCTGAAATAACCGGGCTGGAAGTAGGTACGGTGAAGAGTAAGCTTTTCAGAGCTCGATTACAGCTGAAAGAAGAACTTACTAAAATGGGGTACGACTCATGAAAAGAGAACTGCTTGAACAACGTATTACAGAAGCTGTAGATGGCTATCTGTCTGCTCGGCAGCAAAAAGACCTGGAAGCCGAATTAGCATCACATCCGGATTTGAAATCCGCTTATGATGAGTTAATGACCGACACTAAACTGGATGATCTGAACTTCGCATTTCCGGAATCCAGGCCTGATCTGAACCGCCTGATCGAACTACGCTCACACATTGAAAACCCGTTTTATTCAACGGCTTATGTAATGTTTAAACGGTATTTTCTCGCGGCAACTATTGTCGTTACGATATTTACGACCGGAATGCATTTATTAACAGAGCGGGAAGCCGGTTTGGCCGACGATCATATTTACGAATGGATCTACGACAATAATCTTGATGCGCTTGATGAAGAGTCGGAGATCTGGTTGATAAGTGACCTTGAAGAATGACTATGAATAACACTAAACTACTTGCAGTCATCGCATTTTTGATAACGTTTCTGTTGGGAGGCGTATCAGGTTTTATGCTTGCCCCGGTTGAACCAACCGAAGAAAAAGAAACAAGTGAAGTCAGGGACTCCGAAGAAGATAAGGAAAAACTGACTTATGAAGAGTTCCGCATAAAGATGATCGAAGACCTCAGCCTTACCGAAGAGCAACAGGAACCGGTTTTTGATAAAATCAAAGAAAACCGACAGACTAACAGGGAAGTTGTCAACTCTTATCGTGAAAGTATGCGGGAAGAATTGAAAGAAAATTACAATCAGTTTTTGAATGAGCTTTCCGATATACTGGAATCGGAACAACTTGAGCTGTTCAAAGAACATTATGGACGTGATGCCCTCAGAAGGCAGCGCAGAAATTGACGCTGTGCAATTGAGTTATGCATTTAGGAGGCAGTATCCGTAAGGTTAGCGTTTATTCATTCACTTTTTTCATAATCCTGAAATACCCCATCCGATAAGTAAAAGATTCTCACTCTTGGGAGATTGCGGGGCGATCCTGTATATTTGCGGTGGCTTATAAAATTTATCAAACACCGTTAAATATGTATGAACTGGAGCACCAGCTGTGGAATGAAGGGATCACTCGTGTTATGGGGTTGGATGAAGTGGGACGGGGATGCCTTGCCGGGCCTGTAGTCGCCGCCGGGGTAATTTTGGATCCCTGCGAAAGCATTGATGGAATAAATGACAGTAAACAGCTCAGTGCGGATGAGCGGGTTCGGATAGCAGGTTTGATCAAGCAGAAGGCATCTTACTGGACGATAAGAGAGTGTACCGTATCAGAGATTGATGAAATAAACATTTACTGGGCGAGTGTAGCAGCTATGGAAAAGTGCATATATGATTGTGAGGAGTGGCCGGAATATTTATTAGTGGATGGTAAACAGTATCCCCAAATTCCCGTTCCCGGCTCTTGTGTGATTAAGGGAGATACAAAATCAGCAAGTATTGCAGCCGCCTCCATACTCGCTAAAGTATACCGCGATGAGTTAATGCACCATTTGCATGAGCAACTTCCATATTACGGATGGAACAGTAACGTAGGTTATCCGACTCAGAAACATTATGAGGGGTTGCAGCAATATGGCGCTACGCTATATCATAGAAGGTCATTTAAACTAAAAACCACCAAAGAGTTTGACGGCAGGGCTAAGCAGCACTAAAAGGTACTGAAGGATCGTTGATGAAGCCTCAGGTTCAGGCAAATGCCAATCATAATCGAATTGGCAAGAAACGATGACCCACCGTAACTGACAAAAGGCAGCGGAAGACCAATTACCGGAAGCAGCCCGGTTGCACTGCCGATATTGATAAGCACATGCATAAAAAGTATACCAGTAATACCAACCATTACAAGTTGAGCAAACGGGTGTTTATGTTCTCCGGCATTGTAGAGCAACCGCAGTAATAGCATGCCGAATAAGATAAGTACCAGCCCGGCACCGATAAATCCAAATTCTTCGGCAATAACGGGGAAAATAAAATCAGTCCATTGCTCCGGCAAAAATCGTAATTGAGTTTGCGTACCTTCAAGAAATCCTTTGCCGAATATCCCTCCGGAGCCGATTGCCGTTTTGGCTTGCATTACATTCCATCCGGCACCTTCAGGGTCAAGAGAGGGGTTGATAAACGCTTCAATTCGTGCTTGTTGGTAGGGCTGCAGAATCTGGTACAATGCAACCTGTACCCCAATTACTATCAGCATCCCGACGACAAATGTTACCAGAGTTAGTGAGGGGCGCCGTTGGATGAGAAAAACCCCGATGGTTAACAGAATTGCAACGATGATGCCAAGCTGCCAATTTAAAATGGCGAAATAGCCTACAACTGCAGGCGATACAATGAACAGAGATATTCCATAGGGTAAGCCGGACCAGAAAAGCATCACCGGAATTAATGAGAGCATTACCAAAGCGGTGCCGGTGTCATTCTGTAAAAGAACGATCGATGCCGGTATGATCATCAGCAAAACGGAAGTAAGCGCCGGGCCGACTTTTTCAGCGGAAATATCTCTGCGGCTGGTCAGGTACTGTGCAACCACCAAGATGGTGGCCAGCTTCATAAACTCAGAAATTTGAATTCGCAACCCGCCGATTACTAACCAACGTGTAGCCCCCCCGGATTCAGTCCCCCAGAAAACCGTCATTATGCCAAGTATCAGACAGGCAATATAGAATAAAACCGAAATCTGAATAAAAGAACGGGGCGCCGTAAACTGAAGCAGAATAATAGCCAGTGCGGATATGAAGATCCAGATAACTTGGTTAGAAAAATTGTTTTGGATATAGGAAGGCAAAAACTCAGATACCGGCCCCTGAGTGGCGCTGTATATGGCAACCAATCCGATAATGGCCAATGCTCCCCAGCAGAATAATAAGAGCCAGTCAAATTGTTTATGCCACTCTTTCACTGAATAATCTCCTCAATTACTTCTTCCTCTTCTTCTTCAGGCCGGCTGGTAGGTTCAAAGTTCAGAACATGATCTTTGATCCATTGAGTGGTCTCACCGTTAAAATAGTACTCCATCAAAAGAGCGGCTATAGGTGCAGCAGAGACGGAACCGAAGCCGGAATTTTCAAGCAGTACGGCTATAGCGATTTCCGGCTCTTCGATAGGGGCATATGTAATAAACCACCCGTGATTTAGTCCGTGCGGATTTTGAGATGTACCGGTTTTGCCAGCCGCATCAAACCCCTGCATATGTTCCAGATAATATCTTCCGGAACCTTCAGTAGTAGCACCGACCATTCCTTTTCGGACACTTTCCAGGTGAGATATGTTGAGCCAGTCAACAGTTTGGGAAGATCTTTCCGGTTCGATGTACGTATTGTCAGGAAAAACAAGACGGTCAACGAGTCTCGGTTTGTGCAGGGTACCCCCGGTGGCAAGCATAGAAGTGAATGCTGCCATTTGTATCGGTGAGACTGAAAAACTGCCCTGACCGATACCAAGATTTATCAAATCTCCCGGCCCCCATCGGTTAACTCCGAAAATTCGGTCATAGTAAGAGCTGTCAGGAAGGATACCGGTGGTTTCGTAAGGCAGGTCAATTCCGGTACGGTTACCAAATCCAAGATCTGATGTAAGCCGGCTCCAGGTATTCAGATCTACTTCGTTGATGATATCATTCATCAGACTGAAAAAGTAGGTATTACAGGAATTGGTTATGGCCTGTTCCAGGTTTTGATTGCCATGGTCGGTAAGACAGTGGTAACGGCGACCTCTGACAAATGCTCCGTCACAATATACCGTATGATCCGGATCGATTAGCTCCAGCTCCTGTCCAACAATGCCCATCATGGGCTTGATCGTTGATCCCGGTGGCTGCTGGGTAGAAATCGCCCGGTTAAACATCGGTCGGGTTGAGTCTACGTTGACAGAGTGCCAATATTCACGGTCAATTTTTCCTGAGAGTTTTTCAATCTCAAATTGTGGAGCACTGACCAAACTCAAAATACTGCCGTCATTGGGGTCCATTGCTACCAGGCCACCAATTTTTCCTTTCATCAACTCCTCGGCCAATGCCTGCAGGTTTTTATCGATGGTGGTATATATATCGGCACCTTTGGTTGGGTTTACATCATGCCGGCCATCATCATACATACCTACCATTTGACCAAGCGCATTAACCCGTTGGTAAGAAGTCCCGAGTTCTCCTCTGAGGTATTCTTCGTAAACCCTTTCAATTCCTATTCGGCCGGCGCGATCTCCCAGGCGATACCTGCCGGATCGCTCATATTCCTGTTCAGTTACTTCTCTGAGGTAGCCCAATAAATGTGAAGCTCTAACCTCAGAAGGGTAATTGCGCCGTGAATCTACCTGATGACCGATACCGGGAAGTCGCCACAAATTTTCCTGGATGGCTGAAAAAGTTTCAAAATCAACTTCAGTAAACATGCGTGAGGGGCGGTGCCAGGAGTAGTTTTGGGCTCTGAGTAACTGATTTTGTATTTCCTCTTCGCTTTTTCCCATAAGCCTGGAAAGCAATGGGATGTTTTCCCGCCTGAAATTTGATGGTGTGATCGTAATTGTGTAAGTAGGCTCATTATTAACAATAAGCTGGCCGTGGCGGTCAAGAATCAGTCCCCGGGCCGGGGAAACAGATTCTCTTAATATCGTATTCTGCTGACTCAGCGGACCGTATTTTTCATAATCAAGGATTTGAAGTTGAAACATTCTCCCCATTATAACCAACAGTACGGCCACTACAATAAATTGTAATACCTTTATTGAAGTTTGGACTCTGTTATTAACCGACAAGTTGCTCATTGAGGGTTAATTGTTTTTAAATAAATAAAAAAATGTTCCTACTAAGGCCGTTAACAGGCTGTTTCCAACCCAAATGACCCAAAAGAGCTGTTCGACACGAAAGATTTCCGCAAACTGAGCTACACCGGTAAAAATAAGATTATGAAACAGACCTGCCAGCAAAATAATGATAAACACCTGATTATATAGTAACTTAGTGTCGGTAGTTTTTGGGATGAAGTTATAACCGAAAAAAGCCAGAATAGTTTTAGATAACATGTGCAACCCCCAGAAATCCAGGAATAAGTCCAGAGCAAACCCCATAGCCGCACCGTGAATCACAACGGTTGTTCTGTCACGGGATGCCATGAGCCATAACAGGTATACCAACACAATATCAGGCTCAGCACCAAAAATCGTAAGATGCCTGAAAAGCATAATTTGAAGTGCCAGGCATCCCAAAGCCATTAATATATCCCGGGTTAGCTGACTCTTCATTGAAATTGTAGTTGATATTCCATTAAAAGGCTGTCTATTTCTGGTTCAGCACGGTATTTCAGCACAAATGCCTCAGCAATTTGATTCAACGAAACATAGGGCTGAACATAAATACGTTGGGTATCCCTTCCATCCTGTGGTTCTGTACGGATTACCTCACCAATAGGGATGTAGGCCGGAAACTGGTCTGATGCTCCGGAAGTTTCTACAATACTGCCGGGTTCAACCTGAGTTGTTTGTGGTACATAATCCATAACCAATTCATCAAGGTGGTCTCCCTCCCAGGAGATGACGCCGTAAGCCCGAATTCCCTGGATTCTCGCACTGATACGAAACATAGGGTTCTGAAAGGGCAATACCTGGCTGTAATTTCTGGAAGTAAGAATTACCGTGCCAACAAGGCCGTCGGGGCTTACTACCGGCATACCAACTTCAATACCATCTCTGTGGCCGGCATCAATGGTTAAACCATTGTTCATTCCGGTTAATGTTTTACTGACAATGCGAACCGGGTGCATTTCAGGGCTATCCGGATTATTGAAATCCAGCAGGCGTCGCAACTCCTCATTTTGTTGCTGAGCTGAACGCAGCCGGGAGAGTTCATCCATCAGCCTGACATTTTGCCTGCGCAGCTCTTCGTTGGTTTGTAAAGCTTCCCGATAAATCCGGGCCTTCGAAAGTGGCTGTTCTAAATAGCTCATCACCACCACAGAAGCCTTTCTTAAATTATGAAGGCCACCATCATGACGAGATACCAACATGGCAATCGCCAGAAATATAAACAGACCGGTCAGAACATAGTCTCTGATTTCACGTGTTTGTGAGCGGTCAAATTGCATTCACTTCGATAGAACGGTTATGTGAGAACACTGCTGTAGTAGTCAATATCCTCAAGAATAGCACCGGTGCCCCGAACAACCGCTGTAAGTGGGTCTTCAGCAATATGTACGGGCAAATCGGTAGTTTCCATTATGAGTTTGTCAAGGCTTTTAAGCAGAGCGCCTCCACCGGTAAGGAAAATTCCACGGTCCAGAATATCGGCGGAGAGTTCCGGCGGGGTCTGCTCCAGAGATTTGGTTACCGACTCTACAATAGTGTTAACCGATTCGGAAATGGCTTCCCTTACTTCTTTGGAGGTTACAGTGCGTGTTCTCGGAACCCCATTAACCAAATCCCGCCCCTTTGTTGTAATTTCAATTTCTTCTTCCAACGGGGCCGCTGAGCCGATCATACATTTAACCTGTTCGGCCGTTCGCTCTCCAATCAAGAGATTGTGATTTCGCCGGAAATAGTTGATGATATCATCATTTAACTCATCACCTCCGAGGCGAACAGATTTTGAGTACACGATCCCGGATAGCGCAATTACAGCAATTTCGGTGGTTCCACCACCGATATCCACAATCATATTACCGACAGGTTCGTGTACGTCAAGACCGATTCCGATGGCAGCGGCCATTGGTTCATCAACGAGATAAACTTCTTTGGCGCCGGCATGTTCGGCACTATCGCGCACCGCCCGCTTTTCCACTTCAGTAATACCGCTGGGAACGCAGACCACCATTTTGCGTGTGCCTGAAAACCATTTGAGCTTGACCTTTTTGATCATGCCCCGAATCATCTGCTCGGCTACTTCAAAATCAGCAATTACGCCATCACGCAAAGGTCGTACAGTCCGGATCTCTTTATGGGTTTTTTCGTGCATCAGGCGTGCTTCATGTCCCACAGCAACCGCTTGCCCTGCATTATTGAGCGCAACAATAGAGGGCTCATTCAATACGATACCTTGCTGGCGGGAATAGATCAAGGTATTGGCTGTACCCAAGTCGATAGCTATATCGGTATATAACCAGTCAAATAAGCCGGTAGGTGCATTATTGCGCTGCTGCTGATTCGACTTATTTGGTTGTCGAGATTGATTCTGTTGGTTCTGAGTATTGTTCTGGCTTTGTTTTGCTGTTTCAGTTGCAGGCATGTGATAGGGATATGATAGGTTTTACGTGTACACGAGGGCAATAATTTACAATAATACAAAGCGATATGCGAATCTGGTAATGCATTATTTGTAATTTGGCATCGAAAAGGTTCAAGTAATGTAAAATTACAGGATTTAAAATGCCTGAATTGATGAAAAAAATAACCGGGTTCAGATCAAAACCCGCTTACTGTCAGCCCCGCATCTGTAGTGATGCCGGATGACTCTTACGGTCAGCCGACATCACTATAACAATAAGCCGCGTGATTTGGTATCCAAAATATCCGATTTTTATGCTGTAATTGCGATGGTTAATGCCGGAAATGCCGCATCCCTGTAAACACCATACACATGTTGTGCCGGTTGGCAGCCTCAAGAACTTCATTATCCCGCACACTTCCACCCGGCTGTATTACGGCTGCGGCCCCGGCTTCGGCAGCGGCTTCAACACCGTCGGCAAACGGAAAGAAAGCATCGGAAGCCACCACACTTCCTTCCAGGGAAAGGCCGGCTTTTCGGGCTTTGGTAACGGCTATTTCAGAGGCATCTACCCGGCTCGGCTGCCCCCCGCCGATTCCAAGCGTTTGCCCTTCGGAGGCGAAAACAATAGCATTGGACTTAACATGCTTGGCCACTTTCCAGGCAAACAGTAAATCATCAAGTTGGGAAGAATCCGGCTTTTGGGTGGTAACCACCTCTACATCGGCGGCAGCTATCATTTTCATATCGGTTTCCTGCACCAATGCGCCTCCGACATTGCTTCGGTAGCTCCATTTCGACTGGTGACCATGCCCGAACACGTCTTGAGAATACTGAATTAATCGACGGTTTGCCTTTTGCTCTAACAAGGATCGGGCATCATCAGTGAATCCGGGAGCAAGGATGAGCTCGGTAAATATCTCATCTATTAACCCGGCTGTTTCTTTATCCATTGTTTGATTCACAACTACAATACCACCAAAAGGGGAGACCGTATCGGTAGCATAAGCCCGTTTCCATGCTTCGGCAAGCGATTTGGCTTTTGCGGCACCGCATGGAACCGTATGTTTGAAAATGCCGCAAACGGTTTCGGTTTGATCAAACTCAGCTATAAAATTCAGCGCGGCATCAATATCCAGATAGTTGTTATAGCTTAGCGCTTTGCCGTGGAAGCACTGGAAATGACGGTCAGGCCGGCCGTACATGCCGGCTTTCTGGTGCGGATTTTCACCGTAGCGCAACGGTTGATGCAGCGGAAATCCGGCATGAAAAGAGCCGGGCTGCTCTTCGTCCCGGTTAAGAAAATTGGCAATTGCAGCATCGTAGGTAGCGGTAAGACTAAATGTTTTGGCCGACATCCGCCTGCGGAAATCCGCCGAGATTTTTCCACCTTGCTGCTCCAATTCATTCTCCAGCTCATGGTAGTCCGCCGGATCGGTAATTACCCCAACCTCATTTACATTCTTAGCAGCCGCACGGAGCATGGCCGGACCGCCAATGTCAATGTTTTCGTAGGCATCCGCTATCGAAGTACCTTCGGTGGAAATAGCTTCTTCAAACGGGTATAAGTTGACAATCAACAGATCAATCCCCCGGATGCCAAGCCGCTCCATATCCGCGCGATCTTCTTCCAATGATCGGCGCGCAAGTAAACCGCCATGGATTAAGGGGTGTAGGGTTTTAACACGTCCGTCAAAACACTCGGGGAATCCGGTCAGCTCATCTACATCGGTTACCGGCAAGCCGGCTTCTTTAAGCTTGCGTGAGGTGCCGCCGGTTGAAATCAGTTCAACGCCATGTCGGTGGAGGGTTTGTCCAAGCTCCGAAATTCCGGTTTTGTCAAATACCGAAATTAAAGCGCGTTTTACCGTATTTGCTTCTTTGTTTAAAGTAACTTTACTGTGATGAATCACGTGGCTGAGATAATAGTTGATTTACGGTTTCGATTAAAATTCTGTGCTCATGCGGACGAATACGCTCGGCCAGAGTTTGCGGGGTGTCATCATCAAACACGGGCACACGAGCTTGATTGATTACCGGTCCATCATCAAATTCTTCAGTCACTTTATGGACGCTGCATCCGCTTTCTTTTTCGCCTGCTTCAAGAACGGCCTTGTGTACCCGTTCGCCATAAAACCCTTTTCCGCCATATTTCGGAAGCAGCGATGGATGGATGTTGATAATCGGGCAACCCATTTTATTAATGATTTCAACCGGCAGCTTCGAAAGATATCCGGCCAGGACTATGAGATCGGGAGACCATTTTTGCAGTCTTTCTATTAGTTGATCCACATAATCATGGTATGAATCGTAGTTAGACTTTTTCATCACCAACCAGGGAATGTTATAGGCAATAGCCCGGTCTATTGCGCCGGCCGAATCGCGGTCACAAATCAATCCATTTATTTGTGCCTCAATCCGGTGTTTCCGGCAAGCTTCGGCAAGCGCTTCGAAGTTGGTACCGGAGCCGGATGCAAATACTACAATTCCCGGTTTCATGACTTGAACGGATTTGTGGCTAAAGTCAGCATAGTACCATTGCGATTGATTTCCAATTCAACCGGAATACCTACAGGAACCGCCATCTTTGAGTTGATATGTCCGTAGTCGAGTCCTTTAATAATCGGTGCCCGTACGGCACGGAAAATGCGATCAAACATGGCATCCGGTGTTGGAACATCTATGAACGGCTCCCGGGATGCCGGGGTGAAGGTCCCCAAAAAAATAGCTTCTACCTGATCAAAAATTCCGGCCAGAACACACTGTTGCAAGTTTCCCTCAAGCTTGTGCGTGGGTTCATCAACATCTTCAAATATATAGACGGGGTCGGCAACACGCGGAAAAAATTCTGACCCGAGCAATCTGGTTAGTACGGATACCGTACCGGCCATAGCAGTACCAATTGCGGTATGGGGGGCATGGTCGGTTGATGGAAGTGCAATTTGCATGTTGCCTTTGCGAATCAAAGGCCAGAACCATTTTTCAAAAAAGGGATCGACTTGTTCCCGTCCGAAGTCTGATGCTACCATACCTGCGGAAATGCCGGGAAGTCCGGTTTGTGCATACACAGCCCAATGCAGTGCCGTGATATCGCTGTATCCGACGATCA
Organism: Balneolales bacterium; assembly: GCA_007131535.1. GTDB lineage: Bacteria > Bacteroidota > Rhodothermia > Balneolales > Natronogracilivirgulaceae > SLJN01. Next base: position 10,615 of record SLQI01000350.1, read on the forward strand.
TTTTTCGTTTATCTGCAATCAGCTCGTAGTCGAGCATATTCAGGATGCGCAGACATCCGAAACCGCCGCCGGCACAAAAAACGGCATCAACGTTGTCATCATCGATCATGTGCATTAAGTCATTGGCTCGAAGAGCATCACTGCCGGCAAGGTAGTTTTCTCGTGCAAAACAGCTTTCACCGGTAACAACCTGGTAGCCAAGATTTCTGAGGTAAGCAACTCCGCGTTCAAGCTGGTTCTGTTCTACGGGGGATGATGGAGCTACAACACCGATGGTGCCCTGATCGGGAAGCGGACGAAGTGGGATGAAGTCAGCTTCGGGCTCGGAATACATGATAATTCTTCAAACTCCAGTTAAGCTGGTTGATCGTAATTTTAATGCTTGCGGCAATCGGTACTGCAAATAACATACCGATGATACCGGCAAGTTCGGCTCCAATTAGTACGACGAATAATACAAGCAGCGGGTGTAAATCAGCCGATTGTGAAAATATGAAAGGCTGAAATACAATATTGTCAATAATCTGTGTTGCCATGATCGCAAGAATACAGAACAGTACCAGTGAAAAATCACCGGTTTCAAAAATAGCTACAATAACCGAGAGAATATAGCCAATGATCGGTCCGAAATATGGTATTACATTGGCAATGCCGACAGCAATACCCACCGAAAGAGCATTGTTGAGCCCAGCCAGACTGAGAAATCCCCATGCGGTTGTAGCTACCAAGATACTTTGGATGCCCACACTCTTAAAATAAAAGCCGAGCCGTTTCTCCACTTTGTTAATGAGCGTAAGTGTGGTTTCGAAGTATCGGTTGGGGATGATTTTAAGCAGATTGCGACGTATACGGCTTCCATCTTTCAAAAAGAAGAAGGTAGCAAACGGGATAACCAAAATACCCCAAAAAAGATCGGTAAACACATCCAGGATGGAGCCTATGGTCCCCGGCATGGCGTCGGTATCGAACAGGTTTTCCGTTACTTCGATCAGGTTATCCCTCAGAAAACCCTCAGGAAGCATCGGCACCAATGCGAGTATTTGCTGTTCTATCTCCCCGACGACATCGTTGAGGGCATCGATATTGAGCTGCTTGGTGAGCAATACCAGCTGATTGGCAATAATCGGAAAGACGGTAGTAGAAATCCAGGCCAGCAGAACACCCAGCGTGGCAATTACTATAAAAATTCCCCAGATCCTTGGAAGACCTGCCGCCTGCATGCGGTTGACAAACGGTTCGAGGATATAGGAAAAGATAAGAGCTATGGCGGCATAGGCTACCAGGGTTGAAAACCGCATCACGACCACGAGTACAACAATGCCGAGAGCCAGCCATATCAGCCCGCGGAAAAATCGTTCAAGTGTTAGTTGTCTCATCGGTCAGGTGTTGTATCAGATGTTCAATATTCCGGAAAATAACTTCGGGATGGTAACCTTTCCTGCGAAGTAAATCAATAAGTTTATGCTTTCGTTTTTGCAAATCCGGTTCACGCAAAAGCCTCCTCCGGTTCTTGCCAACAACGTTTTTCATGATGAAGAGTTGTTCGTCAAAATCTTCAAGTTGTTTCAGTGCAAAGTCGATATCAGTTTTTGCAACCCCTTTTTGGGCAAGACCGGCACGTATTTTTCCAGGCCCCCACTGTTTTCGCCTGAAGTGGATGTCCGCATAATCACAGGCAAAATTGCGGTCATCAATCCACCCGTTTTCCTGAAATTCATCAAGTACGGAGGTGATAATTTTCTCCGGATACCCCTTTTGTACACCTTTTTGGACTAATTCACCACGACTGTATGCCCGGCGACCCAGCCAGCGGTAACACTGGTCCTGAAACCGAAAACGCTCATCCAGCTCAAGCAGCTGCCGGATGAGCGTTTCATCAACCCGGGAATCTACGGTGATTCCACAAACCTCGAACGCCTTTGCTATGGCACCGCATACAAATTGATCGTCAACAAACAGTGAGAGACGATTCGGTTTTCGTTTTTGCGGCTTCAGCGCCGAACACCGGCCCGGCAGCGGTGTAAAGTCTACATTGCGATCTTCATTCACTGACCGTCAGTCGCTTGTTGCTCCGGTTGTTTGGCTTGGGCATCCTCTTGCTTTCCGGATTCTTTTTTGGTCTTTTGCTTTTCTTCCGGCTGGTCGTCCGGAAGCATCTTAGCGCGAACCATCTCTTCAATCTTATTACGCAGTTGTTCATCTTCCTGCAGGAACTGTATGGCAGAATCCGAGCCCTGACCTATGGGGTCTCCGTCGTAACGGAACCAGCTGCCTCGCTTCTGGATGATGTCGAAATCGACGGCGAGATCCAGAAGTTCGCCCATGCGGGAGATGCCCTCTCCGTACATGATGTTGAACTCCACTTCCTTAAACGGAGGAGCAACCTTGTTTTTAACCACTTTCAGCTTCGTCCGGTTACCCAGTACGTCGTCACCTTTTTTGATGGCTCCGATTCGGCGGATATCCATACGCACAGAGGAGTAAAACTTCAGAGCACGACCGCCGGTGGTCGTTTCCGGATTGCCGAACATTACCCCGATTTTTTCCCGAAGCTGGTTGATGAAAATAACGGAGGTTCTCGTTTTGCTGACGATCCCGGTTAGCTTCCGGAGCGCCTGTGACATCAGCCGGGCCTGAAGGCCAACCTGGGAGTCGCCCATTTCACCGTCAAGTTCGGCGCGGGGGACCAGGGCGGCAACCGAGTCCACAACGACCACATCAAGAGCGGCTGAGCGGATCAACGTTTCAGTAATTTCAAGTGCCTGTTCACCGCTATCCGGCTGGGAGATCAGAAGCTCTTCAATGTTGATCCCGAGTGCTTTTCCGTATTTGGGGTCAAAAGCGTGTTCGGCGTCAATCATCGCGGCATGGCCACCTGCTTTCTGCGCTTCGGCCATCACGTGCAGTGCCAGTGTTGTCTTACCACTCGATTCCGGGCCGTAAATCTCTGTAACCCGTCCTCTCGGTACCCCGCCGATACCAAGGGCA
>SLQI01000187.1 GCA_007131535.1 Balneolales bacterium
ATCAGAATCTCGGGGTTGTTTATACTGAGATTGAAAACTTTCAGGAAGCAATAACCAGCTACAACTATGCTCTGGAATTATCAAAGGCTCTTGATGATTCTACAACGTTAGCCTATGTAACCGGGAATATAGGCGTGCTTTTTAATGAGCTCGGCGAACACAGGCAAGCCCTGCAACAATTCTACGATCAGCTGGAGTTGCATCAGGAATCCGGAAACAGGCACGCTCTGCCCATTGTAAAAAATAATATCGGCTACACATATCGGCAGGTCGGCGAATTTGATGAAGCTCTCAAGTACTACAGTAAAGGTCGGCAGCTTGCATTGGAATTAGACCGTGTGGAGCTGGTAATCCGCATCAACAACAATATGGGGCAGGTCTATCAGTCACTTAATCAACATGACCGCGCAGCACGTTATTTCCGGGCTAACCGGGATTATCTGGATGAGATTTATTCGTTTGGTTTGCGATCATCCATTCTGCGAAACCTTGCCAGTACATATCGATGGGAAGCACGGTTTGATGAAGCCATGCACTATAACCGAAAAAATCTGGATTTGGCACTACAAAACGGAAGTAACAGCCATATTTCCCAGGCTTACCAGAGTATCGCATCACAATACTATTACCAGGAGAGTATTGAGTCAGCATTTCACTATGCCGATTTAGCGCTGAAATATGCCGAGGAATCCGGGGTAATCCGAAAAACGTTAAATACCCTCTTGCAGTTAGTTCGCATAGCCCATCAACAAGGAAATCCATTGAAAGCAGACCGCTACCTGGACAAGGCTAAACAGTATACAGATAGCCAATTAAGCCTCAGGCTATTAACGAATTATGCCAAAACCGCACTTGATGTAACGGATCCTGCCGACCCTTACTTTTTCACAGTTGCCGAAAAGTATATGAAATCGGTCGAGCAAAAGCGAAGATACCTGCATTCCAGCTCAGAACTTCGCAGCAGCTTTTTCACTGAGCACGCTCCCCGATACAAAAAAGTTGCTGAGGCATATTTAAAACAGGGTAAAGTTGCAGAGGCCTTTGAAATCATCGAACGATCCCGGGCCCGGGTTTTGGTGGAAGATATTCAGACATCAGGGCGGCGGGAGTATCTGAGCGAAGAGCAATACCTCGAGATACAAACGCTCAGGCGCCGGATAACCGAGAGGTATGAACAAATTGAACACCTTACTGACTACGCTTCCCGTGATTCCCTAATGGAAGCTATCGATAAAATTAAGGCGGAAAAAGAAGCTTTACGTGCCTCTTTTCTTAAAGAGCATGACCGCCATACAACCATCACGCCAGCCACCCTGAGTGAAGTTTCTGCTTTAACTGATTCCGATACGGCCGTACTCACCTATGTTAAAACCGAACGAAAAATCCGGGCAATTGCAGTTTTTAAAGATCAAACTCACACCTGGAAAATTGATAATACTGCCCCTAAAAATCCGGAAAAGCTTCTGGAGCAGTTTCGCAACGCAATCGAACAGGAACACCCTCTGCCTGTGGTAAACCGATACGGCCGGCTCCTTGCCCGAACTTTACTGGATCCTGCCGCAGAAATACTCGATGCTGCCAGCCACTTGATCATCAATTCTGGTGGAAGTCTTGCCGGCCTGCCTTTTGATGCCCTAATCTATAACGGAAATTATCTTATTGACAGCTTCACGATATCCACGGTACCAGCTCTTACAGTGCTGAAGATGCGTGATCAACGTGAGGCTCAATCCTATTCCAGGGATTTACTCTCCGTAGCAAATCCGGATTTCAGGCCTCAGCAATTAGACGACGCCCTTGCGTTAAGTGATCTCCGGCGAGTTATCGAAAATCAACTTACACCCCTGCCGGCAAGCCAGATAGAAGCGGAGCAAATCAGTGCTTTATTTTCCAAAAATACACTTATCACAAGGGATGAGGCATCTAAAGGTAACGTTGTCGATTCTGAACTTGATCAATATCGCTACATACACTTTGCAACTCATGGCTTTATCCATCGCGAGTTTCCTGAGATGAGCGGGCTGGCATTATCCTATGGTGATGGTGGTATTGAGTTCCTGCGAAGCCGTGAAATCAGTATGCTGAACATCCCCTCGGAAATGGTCGTACTCAGCGCCTGCGAAACAGCCGTCGGACCTCACGTAACAGGTGAAGGCATTCTCGGGCTGCAGCGTGCTTTCCTGACAGCCGGCAGCCAAAGTGTATTAGCCAGTTTGTGGAGGGTTTACGACCAAAGTACGGCCAAACTAATGGTGCGTTTTTACTCTAACATCACAGGACTTCAAAGCCAGGGATGGAACTGGTTCGGGTTAACCTCCAACTCCCGGCACAACTCAACCCGCCAGAAAGCCCAAGCTATGCGATCGGCAAAAATCAGCATGATCAACAGCTCGGAATACTTTCATCCGGTGCATTGGGCGGCGTTTACGGTTACAGGTTACTGACCTATTGTTACGCGGGCCATGAGTGTTGCACAGCTGATTGTATTTTACTGTTTATAGCCAGATTACTCACCGCGCTGTTTTCATCATTCCAGCTTCTCGGTTTCAGAGCGGCCGCCGGTAAAACTACTGGAACCAACCCCGCAACTCAATATCGTCCGAATGCCATCTTCAACCGGAATATCAAGTTTTTTCACATCTTTGGACGGCAGATGGTAAATCAAACCTGAGGTTGGGTTAGGCGCGGTGGGAACAAATACCGTTGTAGTGCCGTTTTCATGCTCATCCGTAATAAAACCGGTAATGGTCGTATCTGAATTGAACGGGGAGATCAAAGCAACATAGCTAAATGGAGTTTCTTTTCGACCGAGCAGTAAAAGCAGCGTTTCTTTAATCATTTTATAGCCGGGCGCATGAATCAGAAAAGAATGCTCCATCTGCCTGTAGATGATATCCCCAAGTCGTGTTTTCACAAAAAGCCCTAACAGGAAACAGGCTAATATGATTATACCTAAGACGATTAAATCAGCAAGCAGGACCGGAATAGCCGTCTGTTCTGTTAGTAGCACCGTTAACGGCTCCAACATACCGGAAATAAAATTATAGAACCATCTGAATACCAGAAACAGTATGGTTATGGGTAAAATGATAACTAAACCACCTACCAAAGCCGTTTTAAATATTGAAGTTATTCGGGACATTTTTTTCTGATTTTGTGTTGAAGATTATTAAAGCAATATCCGGTTTACTTTGGTTTGAAAAAAGTGGTTAAACCCTACTGCTATAACCGGCTCGGCATTAAGCAATACACAAATCAGACGGGTAACAACAGACTTATCCATTCTGCTTAGAATTCCGTAACTTTTTAGGTACATCCTAAGTTTGTGAGAGCCTATGACTTCAGAATCAAAAACCGATCAATATCAAACCGACCATGACGAAGTCAGGCCAACGCTTAACGGGACGCCGGATCAGGAACCACCTGCTGAAAAAGAAGCTGATGAACGCCATCGCTTTTATACATTTGATCCGCTGGCCCCCTACAAAGGTCTTGTTCGCCGCTTTCTACAGATTCAGCGACACCTGATTGGTCTGTTTGCCGGTGGACTCATCGCCTGGACTCAAAGCATTTCCAAATATAAACGGGGCAGTATTCGCGGATTA
>SLQI01000190.1 GCA_007131535.1 Balneolales bacterium
CCAATATTTGCAGGGCTGAAGCCAACGGAAAATGATATGTGGTTGATACCTTTTTAAAAAAAATCAGAATATCGATCATAACTTAAAATTAGTCGGACAGTAGTGTTAAAATATACTCAACCTCCAGGTGCCGGCGGCTATAACGCCGGTTTTACAACTTATTGATTCATAGACGATTACAAGACACTTTAAAATTTTTAGTTCCTATTTAAGTCTGCAATACGTGTAGTAATAAAAACTCATAAATGGGGCTGTATTTGCCACAGCATTCTTGCGTAATTTTTGTAAGTTTGAATGATAAAGCTGACTTCAGTTAAATGCAGGGATTTACTACTAAAAAAGAACGTAAAATGACTACAGACTTTCGATCCATATTCCCGGCTCGTAGAATAAAATCAGGAGTACTTGGAACGGGACTTATCACTTTATTGATCATATCAGGATGTGAACGACCTTCCAGTCCGGACTTCGAAACTGATCATAAAGTGGATATACCACTGATAAAAGATGCCCGGATTGATATACTTGGTGAAAGCAGCGCTTTAATAGATACCACAAGTGAAGACTTTGAAGATTTAATCAGCTATGACGGTGAGGGGCTGGTCCGCCTGAGCACTGAAATTGATGATTTCAATGTCGGTGACTTTGATGGTGCTATACCCGAGCTTGATATTGAGGGGCAGACATTCAGCTCCGAAATCGGCGTGATCGAAATTGATGACTTCGAAGCCTCACTTCAGTCCGAAATCGGGGTACTTGAAGCCGAACCCAAAGACTTTGACGCCGAACCAGCCGAACTCGGCAATACAGAAATTGATTTTGAAGCCGAGGGAGAAACCGATTTTGAGACGATTACCAATAACGATCCCTCAAACTTTCCACCCAACACTTTTCTGCCCGCTGGTGAAGCCAATGACATTATCATCGATATTGATGAAGACAGCTTCCAACAGGCGGTCATGGAAAGTGGTGAAATCGTGCTCTACCTGAACAATAACCTGGGTTTTGACCTATCTGAAGTCAACCTGCAGCTCCTTTCCGGCGGAACAGCTCCGGAAGCGGGTGACGGCCTCGCTGTCGGAAATCCGGTGGTCTTTGAAGATGGCATCGACCACAATCAAACAGAGGAAGAGACGCTGGTGCTGCATCAGGGAGAAGTTTTAGAACAGGATCTCGCCCTGCGGGCCGATTTTGAATGGGAGGATCAAAGCATGCAGGATCATCCCGATAACCTGATGGTTGAAGCGGTTGGTGAAGAGTTTATTGTTCAACAAGCCACAGCTCGTATTCCGGCACAGGAAATCGATATCGACTCGGATGTCTTCACCCTGGGTGATGAATCATTTGAATATGCCCGTCTTGAAGACTCCGGCGCTCCCGGCGATGTAAACCGGCTGACTGTTGAATTCGAAAATAACACCGAACTGCCGGTAACCAACAGTGATCAAACCGAAACTCCGGTACTTACGTTGTTGAACGACAATGATGAAGTCCTTGATCAACCCCGTAATTTGGTGCCGGCACAAAATCCCAATGCCAGCCGAATTGAGCCCGGAGAGACGGCTGCCGCAACTTTTGATTTGAATGGCGAGCAAATCACGCGTGAAATAACCTATGAGCTCGATGCCGGTACAGAAGGCGGTGATCCGTTAACGGTGGATGCATCCGACGAGTTTGTCATAGACGGTGAGATGGGTGAGCTGCGAGTGGTTGAGTCCCGTTCTGATGTTGACCCTCAAAGTGACATACAATTTGATGACGAAGTTGATATCGAAGGAGATTTCACAGACGCCGAAGTCGAAGAAGGTGAATTAATTATCGAAATGACCAATGACACCGAGATTCTGATTACAGTGGAGCAGCTGGAGTTTTTTAACGCCGAAAGTTTCCGGGCGAAAAATACCGGCCATTATTTTGCTGCAGGCTCTGAAATCGGTACGATTGAAAATGTTGATATCCCTGCCGGTGAGACGGTGACCGAAACAATCGACATCAGCGGGCGGGGCATTTCCAGTACCATCGCTTATGATGGAACCGGCAGCTCCCCGGGTTCCGGTGGAGAACAAGTACTCATCAGTTCGGAAGATCAACTTTTATCTGAGATTTACGGCTCCATCACCGTAAGTTCAGCCGACGCCGTAATACAATCGCAAAGTATATCTACGCAGGAAACCATCGATTTCGATACCGACGATTTCGCATTTGAATCCGACGATGACTATGTGGACCTGAAGGACGGCGCCATACTACTCTCCGATCTGATTAACAATATTGACCTCGATGTGGATACCCTGCAAATTTCTTTCCCCACCATCTACAAGGTAGAAGACGGGGTATATCACCCGGAGGACACTCTCACGGCACTGTTTACCGGAGAAGATCGCATCCGGCGAAGCTCCGACGGAGAAGTAAGGAGTCTCGAGATTCCGCTCGCCGGGCATCGCATCATTGCTACCGGTAACGAGTTGAGCTACAACATTTACGGGGTTACCGAAGATACCCGGGACCACCCACAGGGAGATACCCTGCGAACGATAGACTCTGAAGATGACATTCAGGCTACTCTCGAAGTGGAAAACCTGGAAATCAAAGAAGTTTCCGGTATGGTCGAGCCCCGTACGGTTTTACTGAATGATGATGTAAATAATGATGGCACGCTCGATATTTTTAATGACACCCAGGCCGAAGTTACCGAGTTTGACGACTTTGACTTTGGCGGACTCAATCTGGATGAGATCGAAGTGCTGAACAGCGAGCTGAACCTCACGTATTCAACTAACCTGGAAGCGGAAAGCCATATATATGCGCTGATCGTTGCTGTAAAAAATGATGGGGAAACCGTATACCTTTCCGGAAAGCCCGGAACTGAGTTTGAAGTATCCGAATCGGATACCGTTTCAGGCTTCTATGCCCATGGTTCTGCGGTACCCCATGATCAGCTGATTCGCTTTCCGGTAGAAGGGCCGGCCGAAGAAGATCAACCCAAATCGATCAGTTTTACCTCAGAAAACTCCAATGTTGACGAGCTGCTCTCCACTCTGCCCGAGGAGATCCGGTTTGTCGGAAAAACCCTCGTCAATCCAAATCAAGACCGTGTAACCATCGTGGATCCGATTACATTCGAGCCCGGCCTTGGAATCGACATCCCCTTGAACATAGCCACACCGGAAAACCCGGTTACTTATAGCTCGTCGACTGATGCGGACCTGCAGGAACTGGAATCCTTTGAGGAGTTGGAGGAGGCAGCCCTTAAGATCCATTACGAAAACTCAATACCGCTGCAAGCGCAATTATACCTGGAGTTCCTTGATAATCAGGGCGATGTGATCACCTCCCTGCCACTTGACGATGAGCAACGGCAAAAGATGCAGCTTCGATCGGCACCGGTAGACCCGGAGACCCGTTTCAGCTCCCAAAGCCTTGCTGATATTTTTGAAATCAGCCTCACTCAGGAGCAGATTCGCGAACTTCCACGTACCGACTCACTGCACTATACAATCGAATTGAGCACCTCAGAAATGGAAGAAGTTAAACTTCACCGAACCGATGGCCTCAACCTTAGCATTGGGGGATCATTCCGGTTCCGGACTAAAA
>SLQI01000197.1 GCA_007131535.1 Balneolales bacterium
AATTGCAATTGAACCCGCTGCTGACGCTGATTTTCATCAAGAGTGAACTGATCCGCCCGGGTATCCGTGATGCGCCGCAGCCCCGTTTCGGCATGAAGATAAAATTCCACCCCGGAAGTCGGGCTGTAGCGATCATCAGTGTTTCGGTATCTAAAACCAGCCCCGCCGAACGTGGAAGTACCGTCCAGCGCACGGATGGGTAAATCGGGATTGACATTAGCCGAGGTGTTCTGGCGGCGAAAAGTTGTTTCGATGGATGTAGTGGAACTCAGCCGGTATCCGCCGCTAAGCTTCAGGTTACGTACCTGATAGGTGGTATCCTGCTGGAGAAAATCAAAACTGCCGCCCGCAGAAAACGGGGTGCCTAAGAGCCATTCCTGCCGGTAGCCGAGATCGAGCTGGGTTACCAGCGGTTCCATGCGTTCGAATACCATCCTCATGGTACTGCCCTGCGAAAACAGGTTGCGCACTTCCAGATCGGCCTGACCCACAATCGCGTTACCGGCGCCTTCGGGTCCGCCGCGGTCCGGCATATAGCCTAATAAAATATCAAACGAAGTAGCCGGCAGTTCTTCAACCGTAAAGTGGAGGTGGGGAGTGCCGTCACGGACCCGGATTTCCGGTTCACTGATGTAGTTAAACATATCCACCTGATCCAGGTTACGCCGGGTTTGATTCATGACTTCCGGGGTGATGAGCGTGGAATCACTAACCCCGGCGACCCGCTGCAGCCAGGAGGATTCAAGCCGTTCCAATCCATCAAAAGACAGTTCTCCGGCATAGGTGCGCTCACCCGGAAGGATCTCGAGATGCAGATCAACCGTCCGGGTATCCGGATCGGGATGAAAGCCCTCAATAGAAACCTGAGCCAGCGGATAGCCTTCCTCTTCATAAAATTCGATCAATGTGCCGATGTACTCTTCAATAAGCTCGGTTTCCCACAATGCGTCCTCTATGGTAAACAGCTCGGGTGGGTTCGGCGGATCATCATACCGAATGACATCATGGTTTACTGAACCGATACGGTATCGTTCACCCTGTGTGGCATGCAGGGTCACTTGAGTGGAATTGCCGGTTGAATCAACCTGAAAAGAGTCTACCGAAGCTTCAAAATACCCCCGACGGTGAAAATGGGTTTTCAAATGCCGGTCGGCTTCTTTTAATACATCGTTGGTCTCCCGGAGCTCATTAAATGTTAATTCCCCGCCGGGCAGATTTTCATCGATCACCCCGTCAATTTTCCATAATACTTCTACGGGATCGGCCTGCATGGACCATACCGCGGAAGTGGAAGTAAGAACTATCCCGCTTATCAGCAATATGATGCTAAGGAAGGAATATTTCACGAACAAACTCAGGAAGAGAAAAGGCTGATTGATGTATTTCCGGATTATAGTACTTAAACGGGATGTTCGGGGAGGTAGTGTTGGTTTCAGCTCGTTTCAAGGCCTGTTCACTCAACGGATTCTCCGATTTGGAACCGAGCATGAAACACCATAATCCGGCCGGATACAGTGGTATTGAAGCCAGGTAGGGCCGGTGAATGGAAAACAACTCATTCATTGAGTCGTAAACTTCTTTCATGTGCGGATGGTAGGATGCCACCCACGGACTTTCACACTGGGTTGCCATAACACCATTATCTCTCAAAGCCTGATTGCAGTAGCTATAAAACTCCTTGCGGAACAAATCTACTGCCGGACCAATCGGATCGGAACCATCTACTAAAATCACATCATATCGGTCCCCGGATTCTTTGATATGTTCAATCCCATTGGTGATCCGGACATCTAATTTTGGGTTATCCCAGTTGCCGATTTCCGGCATGTGTTTCTGGCATGCCTGTATGACCGTCTCATCAATTTCAACAAGATCTACCTGCTCGATTCCGGGGTGCCGGAGAACTTCTCTGGCCGTGCCCCCGTCTCCCCCGCCGATGATCAATACCTGCCGGGGGTCGGGATGGGTATTGAGCGGGATGTGGGTCAGCATTTCATGGTACACAAATTCATCCTGTTCGGATAGCATGACCATGCCGTCAATTACCAGCAGTTTGCCCCAGGTATCTGTTTGGTAGATCTCAATGTTTTGGAACGAACTCTGTTTGCTGAACAGTACTTGTTCTACGCCGATTGTCAAGCCGGTATGCCGATGATAAAACTCGTTGTACTGGAGTGCCATAAGGTGAAAGTGATTAACCGTTTTTGTGTGATATAAATGTAATAATGCCGGGTTGAAGTTAAGTACGATTTTTACCGTAATTCAGGAATTAAGCGTACCGGGTGGACTGTTACGAAATAAAATGGATAATATCTGATTGACAAGCTGTAAAGTTTACCTATGCATCATACTTAGAGGATATTGATTAATTAGAGGGTAGAATAAATAAAGATTAAGCTATTTGCCTGGCTGTATAATATGCTTGTCAATCCTGATGAACTTCGTATTTTCTCAAACATTAAAAAATTTTTTTGCGGATGAAAGCCCTTGGCCGTCAATTACTGGTAGAGTTATATCATTGTGATGCCGATCGCATAAACGATACACAAGCCGTTGAGCGCGCTATGCTTGAAGCTACTGAGCGTTCGGGAGCTACGGTGATTAACTCGGAGTTTCACGAGTTCTCCCCCTACGGAATCAGTGGAATGGTTATCATTGCCGAATCCCATGTATCCATCCACACCTGGCCGGAGTATCAATATGCCGCGGTGGATATTTTTACATGCGGAGATCACATCGATCCATGGATCGTTCAGGAAGCTCTCAAGGAGTATTTTAAGTCGGATACGGTTTCAAGTATGGAAGTGAAACGCGGTTTATTCAAGACTCCGCCGGGTGAAGATCTGCCGTTTAAGGCTGATCCGGCTTCGGTAGCAAATGAGCGTAAAGGCGGTTATTCATCCTGATCCCAACTTATCATAAATGACTCCGGAAATAAAACCCAACATTTTTACTCTCGTTCAAGGCAGTGGTGAAGGCTTTACCCAACTCAACGCTTTTGATCAGGCGTTGCTTAACGCCGGTATAGGTGATTCCAATCTGATGCGGATGAGCAGCATCATTCCACCGGGAGCTAAAGAAACCGATCATATCGATTTGCCGCCGGGCGCTTTAATTCCGGTGGCTTATGGCTCTATATCATGCAGCAAGCCGGGGCAGGTGATCTCCGCGGCGATTGCGGTCGCGTTGCCGGAACTGCCTGATCAACCCGGAGTCATCATGGAGCACGAAGATGAGGCCCCGTTGGCCGAAGTGAAAACAAAGGTACACCAGATGGCCGCTGAAGCTTTTCGATATCGCGGGCGCCGGTACCGGGAGATCAAAACGATCGGCGCTGAACACCACGTAGAGCAGCATGGTTCGGTAATCGCCGCGGCGGTATTGTGGTATAGGTAACCCTGAGGATCCCCGGATAACAATATTTCCTTGTAGGATTGTTTAGGTGCCGCGTTACTTGTAGCTTGTCTGCACTCTGCAATATTTAATAGAATTTTGAGGCTACACAATCTCCGTTATGAAGTATCTTATCACCGGCGGGGCGGGACTGATAGGAAGCCATCTTGCTGCGGCTCTTTTAAAAGAAGGCCACGAG
>SLQI01000261.1 GCA_007131535.1 Balneolales bacterium
AATGTTCGGTCAGCTGGATAAAGAGGAAAACAAAAAGCTGACCGATATCAATGCGAGAGAAATAGGCTTGCTGTTACCGTTGATGCTGTTTATGGTTTGGATCGGTATCAGACCGGCTGATTTTACTCAATTTTCTGAACCTGCTGTAGATAAGTTGCTGGAGGAAACTATACATAAAGCAACGGTTATAGCGGCTCACACTGAACCGGATGAAGTACCAGGATGGGCAACCAGATTGTATGATCTTGACGATCTTTCCGGTGAACTTAAAGCTGAAATAAAAAAATCAGAGGAGTGACTGATGGCTGCTCCCTTAAGTGAAGATCAAATCCGGGAAAAACTTAAGCATCTGGACGGCTGGAAAGCCGAAGGAAACAAGCTTAAGAAAAATTATAAATTTGCCGATTTTCGTCAGGCAATAGCATTTATAGTCCGGGTAGGCTTTGAAGCCGAAGATGCCATGCATCACCCTGAGTTATTCAATGTCTATAACAACGTAAGTATTCAGCTATCAACCCATGATGCCGGTGATCAGATCACCGATAAAGATTTTGAACTGGCCAAACGTATTGACTCAATTCAGTCATAATTTATAAATGGAATCCATTAGCCAACTTTTACATTTTTTCCCGCTCATTATCGTCACCATTGGTTCATTGGTGGTGATGATGGTGGATGCCTTTTCCAAAGACACCGCAAAACTATACTACCTTTCCGTATTTTTTTTGATTGCCGCCCTTGCTGCATCAATTTCTGATGTGTTCGGACCGGCTGGAGAAGCCTTTTACGGAATGGCAGTGTACGGTGGCACCTCGGCAATGGGAGGGGTGATTGTATTGCTTGGAACCCTGTTTGTCGTACTTCTGTGCAAAGAATACCTGACAGCCATAAAACACCATGTCGGTGAAGTCTATTCACTGATTTTGTTCTGTACCGTTGGAATGCTGGTTTTAGTAACCGCCAATGACCTGGTAACCCTGTTTCTGGGTGTGGAAACCATGTCAATTGCACTCTATGTACTGGCCGGACTGATTAAAAGAGATAAGGCAGGGGCTGAAGCCGCATTAAAGTATTTTTTACTCGGAGCTTTTGCTACCGGATTCTTCCTGTATGGTATTGCACTGCTTTACGGGGCGGCAGGATCAACCCAGCTTACGGCCATTGCGGAAGTAACTGACGGCGGATTAATATACTGGGGTGGATTAGCTATGCTCCTCGTTGGCATCTTCTTTAAGATTTCTGCCGTACCCTTTCACATGTGGACTCCGGATGTATACCAGGGAGCGCCGACGCTTATTACGGCCTATATGGCCACCGCTTCCAAGGCGGCTGTAATCGTTGCGCTCATAATCTTACTGGGCCGGGCATTTCCGGATATACACTCCGACTGGGCCGAGGTTTTTCAGGTAATCGCTGTTCTCACCATGATCCTGGGCAATGTGATTGCATTGGTACAGGACAATATGAAGCGAATGCTGGCTTATTCGAGTATTGCTCATGTCGGATATATCATGGTAGGCCTTGTTGCCGGTACAGCAGCCGGTTACAGCGGTGTGATGTACTATCTTTTTGCCTACACCATCATGAATGTCGGCGCATTTGGGGTAGTTGCCTATTATGAGCGACAGAAAGGATTGGATTTTACAAACATGGAAAACTATGGCGGATTGGGATATAAACAACCTATGTTCGGCGTGGCTATGTCCATCTTTATGTTCTCTCTGGCCGGTATACCCCCCTTTGCCGGATTTATAGGCAAATATCAGGTGTTCGCCGCCGCTGTATATGAAGGATATATCGGCTTAGTACTGGTCGGGGTAATAACCAGTGTTATCGGGGTATATTATTACATTCGGGTGTTGGTCTACCTATATATGAGAGAACCCGAAAGTGATACTGTATTTCAGCAACCCGGGATGGTCTATAAAACGGCGATTCTTGTTCTGGCAATTATGACCATCTATTTTGGAATTCAACCGGGTGCCTTATCAGAAATTTTTACACAAGGTTTCGAACAATTGCAAATAATGGCGGCAACCGGCCGTTAAGGTGCTTGTCAAAATCTGTTCTGTAAAAACATAAACCTGTCGGCAGAAAGTCTGTCGACTGTTTTTGACGATCAAAAACAACCGAAGGAAACATGGCTAAAAACTTTTATGAGTTGACCTATGTGGTCAACCCTGTCCTTGAAGAGGATCAGGTACAAAAAGAGATAAAGAAGGTCGATGATGTGCTGAGTAAGCACAAAGCTGATGTCGACCAGAAAGAAGAGTGGGGCATTCAAAGGCTCGCCTACGAGATGGACGGAAAAAACAGCGGTTATTTCGTCAACACCTATTTTGAAGTAGACGGCAAAGCTATTGAAGAGCTCGAGCGAATGTTCCGGATTGAAGATAATTTCATTCGGCATCTTGTGATCAAATACGACAATAAGATGAAGCGACACTACGAGAAGAAGAAAAAAGGCGAGTTGCCGGAAGTCTTCCCGGTAGTTGAAGAACCCGAAGAAACCCAGGTCCCCGAATCTTAATTATAAAATCCAGGAATTATGCTTAAAAATCCGGCACATCCCAAAAAAGCAACTCTGCGCGATAAAGAGTGCGCATTCTCCAAAGCAGGCGTGGAGTATATCGATTACAAAGATGTTGATACCCTGAAGCGTTTTATCAACGACCAGGGCAAAATTCTTCCAAGACGTGTTACCGGCACCAGTGCCAAATATCAGCGTCAATTAGCCAAGGCAGTTAAACGTGCACGCCATTTAGGCCTGCTTCCATTTGTTTCTGAGAATCTAAGATAAGCGGAGGTATTGACGTGAAAGTAATTCTTAAAGAAGATATTGAAAAGCTGGGTACCCGCGGTGAGCTCGTGGATGTAAAAGATGGTTACGGGCGTAATTATCTCATCCCGCAGGGAAAGGCTTTAATGGCCACCAAAGGAGCAATTAGAGCTTATCAGGAGCAACAACGGCGGCAGGTTGAAAAACAAGAAGTGGATGTTGCACGTGCAAAAGAACTTGCCGACGAACTGTCTAAAATCAGTATTACAATCCCCGTTAAAGCGGGAGAGGACGGCAAGCTGTTTGGTACCGTTACCAACATTCACGTAGCCGATGCCCTGAAAGAAAAAGGGTATGACCTCGATAGACGAAAAATTAAAATTAACGAAGATGTCAACGCACTCGGTGAATACACCGCCACCGTAGAAGTTGGCCATCAGGTGACCGCAAATATCAAGTTGTGGGTCGTTAATCAAAGCAGCTAAGATAGCTGCAAAAACGGTTTAATATCGTTAAAAAAGGCGCTTCGTTATGCGAAGCGCCTTTTTTATTTGCCGGAATTTAATAGATGTATTTAATGCGCTATTTTGCGGATGAAAGCAGATTTTTTTTGCCCCGGATTGACGCGAATAAGTACGGATTTTATTAGTTGATGGTTTTCATTGTTTGTAGCCTGAGTTCGATTCTGACTCTTAAAGCTCATCCGGTGACTTTGGGTACCTGAGTGGCTGGTTGCTGGTTGCTGGTTGCTGGTTGCTGGTTTGTCTGTCCCTAACATAGCTTGACCAAACCAACCAAG
>SLQI01000176.1 GCA_007131535.1 Balneolales bacterium
ATGGCGGCAAAAGGAGTTGACAGTATAAAACTGTACCGTCAGGTACTTAATGAGGTTAAAAAAGGTGAACTGAAATCGGTATACTTTCTGCAGGGATCGGATACCTATTTTCCGGATCAGCTTCAGGAGGCCTTTATCAATACGATCCCGGAAGAAACCCGGGATTTCAATCTCGATGTGTTTTATGCCAGGGAAACAACGTTGAACCAGGTTCTTGCGGCAGCACGCAGCTTTCCGATGATGGCGGAGCGCCGAATGGTGATTGTTCGTGATTTTCACCTCTATTTTGATCCTTCCAGAAAGGATAAGAGCGAATCCAACAGGGAAGAGCTTACCGCCTATGTTCAGCAGCCCAATCCGTCAACGGTACTTGTGATTATTGATGAAAAAGGACCGGATAAAAAAACTAAATTCGGTAAAGCATTAGATAAATCAGAAAATGCTGCTGTTTACAATTTTGAACCGGTCAGTGAGGACAATCTGCCCCAGTGGATTGAAGAGTGGGCGAAGCAGACCAGGGAGAAAGAATTCGACCCAAGAGCCTCACAGTTACTTGCATTTCACGTCGGGAATAACTTACTTAGTCTTGTAGCTGAGATAGAGAAACTATGCACGTACACCCGGGAGCCGCTGATAACTCCGGAAGACGTCAAGGAGGTAGTCGGCATCAGCCGGACAGTCGGTATTTTTGAACTTTCGGATGCTCTGACGGCAGGGGATCGCTCAAAAATACTCGCAACCGCTGAGCAGATGATTCAGCAGGCGGAAAATCCAACCGGGGAGATCTTTAAAACCCTGGGTTACCTGACGGTTTATTTCACCAATCTTTGGCAAATGCACCGGTTGTTACAGAAAGGAGTTGGAGACAGAGAGGTACCGAAGAAGATCGGAATGAATCCCTATTTCTATAAAAACCTGAAACCAGCGCTTAAGGTTTATCCCGGTCATCGCGTACCATTGATCTTTGAAGCTCTGCTTGATGCCGACCGATCCCTTAAGGGATTCAGTTCGATGAATCCGGAAGAAGTATTTTTAATGACTATAAAACGGATCACATCCTGAGTTCCAGGGTGCACAAGTTAAAGCCGGCCGGTGAATAAAATACTAAACAAGTTGTGAGGTAGAGAAAAGATGTAGAAATCTTTTAGCTGACAGCTATTCAATAAGAGTGTTGAATAGATATTAAATTGAATTTATTAAGAGAGGGAGAGATTATGATTAGTGATGAAGAGCTAATGCAACAGGTTCAACATGAAAATCATGTAGCTTATACCATTCTGGTAAAACGATATCAGCCCCGCCTTTACAAATTTGTTTTTCGCTATACCAGAAATCATCAGGATGCCGAGGATATCATCCAGGAGACGTTTCTTCGGGTATACCGTGGCCGTGGCGGTTATCGGCGTATTGCAAGATTTTCTACCTGGCTGTACACCATAGCTCTGAATCTGGCAAAATCTCACTATCGGAAAAACTCCAAAATGGTGATGATGTCTATCCATTCGAGGGAGGATGAACAGGAGCATGAGGTGCCGGAGTTATCCGATCAACATTTTTATCCTGATGAGCTCACCGACAACACATTGATGATGAGCCGGCTTTACCAAGCAATTGAAACGCTTCCGGCAGAGTTTCGGGAAGTTATTTTGATGAGAGATCTATATGAGCTTACCTATGAAGAAATTGAAAGTATAACCGGCTTGCCGATGGGAACGGTTAAATCCCGTATCAGTCGTGGTAGAAGCAGACTCCAGGATATCATGCGGAGTTATGCGCCTGCCGCTAAGATAGCTGTGTGAAAGGCAGGTTGGGTGAGGTTGTCTAAAAAAGCCCGTTTCAAAATGTGGATTTTAGACAACCTTACCCGTCATCGGGAAATGACGACTTCTGAAAACGTACAACAAAAACCGGTTTATCGCTTTTCAAAAATCACATCCCGTGCACGGCCGGAGCTGACTTTGAAGCCGTCAACCTCCCCGTCATTGCGAGTGAACTCAAAATTCCAACCACCGATTCGGTACTCGTCCCGGTCGATGTAGCGCATCTCCCCGGAGGGAGAGGCCTTGCGGTCAAGATAGAGGTTGCCATCCGCTATGGTAATTTCATAATCCACATCCATATCGGAATTGTGATAGATCCCGGTATATTCTTCAAGGTATTCTTCAAAAGCTTCTTCAAGATACAGATCGGCAATCTGCCGGGTAAGATTCGATGGGGTGATGTTGCCCAGGTTGCAAAATACGGCTGTGGAAAAGTGGTGTTCCGGAAACCGGCGATAATCCGCCCGGAATCCCATGAAAGAACCGCCATGACCGTAACGTTTTTGTCCCTTGTGTTCATCAAGGTTAAGCGCGAAAGCGTAATCCAGGGTATCCCCGTTTGTAAGTACGCCGGGAGTGTGCATGATATCATAGAAATTCGGAGCTTCTTCTATTTGATTGTCGTAGAAATTCTGATCCCACTTCAACATATCTCCGATGGTGGTGTACAGTCCGCCGGGCCCGACCCCTTCAAAATTATTGATGTAACTTAAACGAAACCCATCCCCATCGGGCTGATAGCTCATTGCCCGGTTGGGTACAACCATGGTGCGGTCGTCATGGAAGTGCGTGTTTTCCATGCCCAGCGGCTGAAAGATGTATTCATCGGTAAACTCCCGCAGAGTTTTGCCGCTGGCCTCCTCGATAATAATATTCATGAGGGTATAGCCGCTATTGCTGTACAAGTCGTCGCTCCCCGGGGTGAAGTTCAGGGTAGACTGACTGCTGATCAGTTCAACTTTCTCTTCCAGGGAAAGCACATCCTCCACACTCATGCCTGCAAGGGAAAGCAGGGAATACAGATCATAAATACCGCTGGTGTGATGCACCAGGTCTTTAACCCTAATGGTTTCATCATATTCCGGCATCTGAGGAATGTAATCGTTGATGTCATCATCCAGGCTGATTTTTTCCATATCAGCCAGAACGGCAATAGCCGCAGCCGCAAATTGCTTGGAAACCGACCCGATGTAAAATACCGTTTCAGGATTATTGGGAATGCCGTGATCGAGATTCGCTTCACCATAACCGTTTTGGTAAATTATCTCATCTTCATGGTAAATGCCGACCGCACAACCGGGAGAACCGTCCTTATCCCACTGTGAGAAAATCTGATCAATTTTCTCCGATTCAATATTCCGGTTTACCTGTCCCTGTGCGGCTACCGAAAATGAAAATGATAAGGTAACCAACGCCAATATTAGAGATATTTTGTAGATCATATTCAGAAGAGGCTTGAAATTTTATAGTAGATGATTAAATCCGGTTTAATATGAGAAAAAATCGGGGAATTGTCAGCATAGGTGTCAACCTGTAAGATCAATGGAAAGTGAATCTTGGCAAAACCTGAATTATGTATTACATTAAGTGCCGTAAATGATTATCGATTGTTGCTTTAAAAATTAAAAAAAGTTTTGATGAGGTTTCAAAGATAATGTTATCGGAGAAACTGAGATTATTCATGGGTATTGCTCTCCTTAATTTAATGCGGACTAACAAATCTTAACTCCCTGCTGACAAAC
>SLQI01000276.1 GCA_007131535.1 Balneolales bacterium
CGCACGGCACGGCTGGAGAGAAAAAAGATGTCGTAGAGCATGTGCACCCCGAGGGATAACAGGGCTATAGCTCCCACCGTCTCCTGATAGCTGCATCCTCGATCCCAACAATATGCCACCGTTCCAAGAACTGCCAGGCCTCCGCCTCCGGTGATTACCAGGCGGGTGCCAACTCCGGCCCAGAACCTGCCCATATCTCTCACATAAAGGCTCCCGAGAGATGGGGACAACATGAATGCTCCGAGGCCAAAATACACTCCGGCACCGGGAACACTGGTTAAAAAGAAACTTCCTGTTGTAGCAGCTAAAGAGATGAATCGCAGTCGGTTGACATTGACAATCTCCCCGTTATTTTCTACAGCTACACCGTTTCCGTAAGAATTCATAAATCCGGTGTCCTGGCTCATGCCTACCCCGCCGGTTCCATAGCATGGTGCCGACGAAATAACTGTGATCACACAAATCAGTAACGGTACTGTTTTCCGGATTTTTTTTATTCCAGCTATCATAGAATTTCCAATTCACATCTTTCATGATTTTTGGCAGAACGATCTCCAAAAAAAAGAATCCTATAAATTAAATGTATACTTAATTCTAAGTATTTTATATTTTTTCCCGACAAGTGCTGAATAACTGTCAGGTTAGG
The DNA here is from genome assembly GCA_007131535.1 of Balneolales bacterium. GTDB lineage: Bacteria > Bacteroidota > Rhodothermia > Balneolales > Natronogracilivirgulaceae > SLJN01. The sequence goes on from SLQI01000276.1 coordinate 647, forward strand.
ATTGCAATCTGACAAACAACCATACCGGTGATTGGAAAAAGGGGTTGAATGTCGCAACAGTCGGTCCATATATGCGAAGATCATCAGATCGTGGTGGAGGGGATTGAACGGATTTTGACCGAGTCCGACCGATACGTTCTCCACGGAGCTTCCAAAACTGCGGAGGACTGCCGGGCACATCTTGAAAAGCACCCTCCCGACATCCTGATCCTGGATCTCCAACTTCCGGATGCCAATGGTGTTGAACTGCTGAAAGAGATCAGAGATACCTACAAAAATCTGCTTGTTTTGGTACTCACCATGCACAACGACCCTTTTGTCGTAGAACAAATCAACAAAAACGGGGGACACGGCTATTTGCTGAAGGATTTCGGAAAGAAAGAATTGATAGAAGCCCTTGATCAACTGAAACCCGGTTCCTTCCACAAAGGGCCGGGCGTGAAATCCTTTTCCGAATCCGATGCATTCAGCGGCTCGATTCGCCTGACCGCAAGGGAAAAAGAAATCATCAGCCTGACGGCGCAGGGGAAAACCTCTCAGGAAATAGCCGCGGTTTTGTTTATCAGCGAACATACCGCCAACACCCATAAGCGCAACATCTACAAGAAACTGGGATTTAACGACGTCAGAGAACTCATCAAATTCGCTTACGATAACGGCCTGATTTGATCACCCCTTATGTGGATACTTTCCGGAATAATAGCTGTTTTGCTGAGCTTGACGAGTCCGGTCTCCGGTCAAATCCCGGATATCAGGTTGAATAAGGAAATAGACAACAGCCGCATCACTCACAAATTAGCCCTGTTTACCACCGAAGATTCGCTTCAGGTTGATGAAGCCTGGTCCCACCTTGCCCGGCAGGGCGTTCCCGAGGAGTTAAAATTCGGATTTACCACCTCGTTTTACTGGCTGGGATTTACGGCCATAAACCACTCCGCATCGGACAGCTGGATTCTGGAAATTGAAAATCCGCACATCGATTTTGTTGAGGTATATGTGCGCCTCCCGGAATCAGAACACTGGGAGATGATTGAGCGCACCGGCGACAAAACCCCGTTCAACACCCGATCTATTGCACATTACAATTACGCCGTCCCTTTGGAATTCCATACCAGTGATTCCCTGGATGTTGTGATAAAGCTGGATAAGATCCCCACCTCTATGAGTTATCACTCCGTTTTGTGGAAGGAGCAGAGTTTCAATAATTATCAACAAATTCAATACGGGTTGAACGGGGTGTATTTCGGGATGTTCGGGATGGTGATCATCGCGGCGTTGATCGCTTTTGTCTTTTCCCGCTCAATGATATACCTGTGGTATCTTTTGTTTGTCCTGGCCAGCGGGTTGTATGTATTTACTGACCTTGGCCTCGCTTTTCAGTTTTTATACCCCTGGTCGGATACCCTGAATAACTACCTCCGGGTATATCTGGCCTTTGGCATGGCGATATCTTTCATCCTGTTTACCCAGGAGTTCTTCTTCACGCGCTACCGCTTGCCGATAGCTCACTATTCGTTCAACGGGGTTCTGGCCGGTCTGCTGCTGCTTTTGATCCCGGCCGTTTTTACCCCGGACCTGATCAGCGGTATCGTCAACATTTTCCTGCCGTTACTCTATATGCTGATTCTTGCCGTCATCATTCTGGCTGTTTATACGGCGGCGGCTATGCTGCGCGACCACACCTCGCTTGCCGCACTCTACCTTTCGGCGTTTATTTTCATTATTGCCGGTGGTACTATCACCATTCTTGAAGAATTCGGGCTATTCACCCATTCGCCATTGCGGTTTACGCCCATCCAGCTGGCAACCGGAATTGAAATTATGATCCTGACCGGGGCCATGTCGTGGCGAATCAAAAAGGTTTATGATGATCAGATTAAGTTAACCAACAAAGTTAGCCGTCTGGAAGCCAAAGCGCTCCGGGCCCATATCGACGGCATCGAAGAAGAGCGCTCCAGGGTAGCCATGACCCTGCATGATTCCATTGGCAACCTCCTGGCCAACCTGAAGAGACAGATTGAAGATATCGCCCCGTCTCTGGTGGACTCGGTTTCATACATAGCCGATGAGGTCCGCTCTCTTTCCCATCAGCTCTCCCCGCTTGGTCTTAAGCTGACCGGATTGGAACATAAAGTGCAGCAACTGATCACCGAAACCGACGAGCGCAGTTTTATCTCCTACCGGTTTCAATGTTTTGATCTTCCGGAAAACCTGCCTGAGTCTGTTAAAGTAGAAGGGTATCGCATTATTCAGGAAGCCGTCAACAATATCGAAAAGCACAGCAAAGCAAGTGAGGCCGAGATACAGATCATGGGATACGATAACCAAATCATCATTACCATTGAAGACAACGGGGTGGGTCTTCCTGATTCTTTTCACGGTGCCGAAGGTATCGGGTTGCAAAACATAAAACAGCGTGTAGAACTGCTCAAAGGTACCATCGAAGTCACCAGCCGCAGAAACCGGGGCGTTCAGTTTCTGATTGAAATCCCGGTAGCGGAAGAGGTGGCGGAATGATAAAAGCACAAAGCACCCTCCCCGCCGAAAATACCTAAATCTAAGTATTTACTGCCATACACCCAGACAGTAGTTTGGCTGACAGTTCCACAAACCGAATTAGCCAGCAACACCCACCTGCCAGATTCGGAAATCTGGCAGGTCCATATCGATTGACCAAGTAGACCAAGTGTTTGGCTGTTTGAATGTTTGGTTCATTAAAATCTTTAATGCCGGTAAGAAGCTGGCAAACAGATTTCCAAATGTTCTTCCAAAGCTCCATTGGAGCTGTGGCAAAACAATCGAACAAACAAGTAACCTGCTCAGCTAAATGGACCTGGCAGGTGTTGTGATAACCCGAACTCACCATGAATAAAACAGAAAGCATAAATCTGCTCGATAGTTGGGAAGCGGTTCAAA
>SLQI01000046.1 GCA_007131535.1 Balneolales bacterium
CAAAAACTCCGGGAATTTTTAAAAGACGACCCCGACGATAGCTTTACCAACTTTGCTCTTGCTCTGGAATATGTTAAACTGAATCAACTGCAGGATGCGCTGGATTTATTTGTGAAAATTAAAAACCATAATCCGGAATATGTCGGCGTTTATTATCATTTAGGGAAGCTTTATGAACAACTGGAGCAACCTGATGCCGCCGCGGAAAGCTACAAAACGGGAATAGGAATTGCGCAACGGTTGCAGGAGCTCCATACGACCAATGAACTTCAACAGGCACTACAAGAACTTCACCCCGATGATGAGTAACATTGCCTTCTGGTTGATATTTAATTTACTACTATCTACCCATACCGTTTATATTTCTGATAATGACCGGGCTGTTCATGAAGTACAGGCTGGTGAAACCTTATTTTCGATTTCTCAGCAATATGAAATCAGTGTGGATGAGCTGCAGAAGTGGAATAACCTGGATGACACCTCCATTGAGATCGGCCAGGAACTCTACGTGGAGCCACTTGATGAAGAAGTAACCACAGATATTGATGAGCAGGAAGAATACAACCACTCTGTTCAAAGTGGTGAAACCCTGTTCAGCATCTCCCGGACTTACGGGGTAGAAGTCAATCAGATTTTGGAGTGGAACGAGATGGAGTCTACGGATTTGACTGTCGGGCAGGAGCTAACTATTTATACAGGACGTGACGTTGATCAACCGGATGAACATGATGACCCGGATGAAGCCGTGGCTGAGGAAGGAGAGTTTTCAACTTATAATTATCATACGGTACGGCGAAGTGAAACTTTATACCGCATTGCAGGACAGTACAACATGTCTGCGGATGAATTAATTGAGCTCAATGATGATATTGACGGCCCCGAAGATATCGAAGCCGGTCTTGAGTTACGAGTTCGAAGTTTTATATCCATGCCATCGGTTTTTGCCGAAGCACGGGATGCCGCTCCCCAAGGTGCTTTTTACACATATCGGTATTCCGAATCTGAGTCTATAGATGAAATTTTAGGACATAACCGCATGGATGAATCCGAATTTCGGGCACTAAACCCCGGTCTGGAACCTGAAAATATTGAACCCGGTGAACTCTTGACATTGATTGCCCCCGGGACAGCTTCACAAAAAAACCCATACCGAATTTCCGACTCTGCCAATGGTACCGGTGACGGCATTCAGTTCCGAATGTATGATGAAGAGGAGGAGGGAACCACTACTACCAGCGGAGAACTTTACAATCCGGATCATCTAACGGCTGCACATTCCGACCTCCCCCTGGGAAGCATAGTATATGTTGAGAATCCTGTAAACGGAAGAGGAGTCTTTGTTTTAGTCAATGATCGTATTACCGGGGATGGTTTAAAGGTTTCCCAAGCTGTTAGAGAGGCATTAAATCTTTCCGAATCAATCACCCGTGAGATACTGCTGACCAAAATCCCCGATTAAAAAAATGGCAACACGGGGCTATTTTGAAACGACACGAACGCTTACCTATAGTTATTTATCCGTACTCCCCCTGCTTTTCTTATACGAGTTGCTGCTATTTATCAGCGAACCCACGGTAGATACAGAAGTACGTCTATCCGCTGACCTTTGGATTCGAGCGGTATTTTCATGGACTGGTACCAACACTTTGCTGATCACCATTTTCCTTACCCTTGTCTTTGGTATCGTAATCTACTACAAAGAGCGGCGCAAACTACCGGCTATACGGCTGCATTACTTTACTTTCATGGTCCTGGAGTCATTGGTGTGGGCTATCGTGATAGCAATTGCCGTTTCTTTATTCGTAGGCCGATTGTTTGCAATGGCAGGTGGAGGAACCGGAGAGCTGACATTTATTCAATGGATGGCACTGGCTATTGGAGCCGGTGTGTATGAAGAACTGGTATTCCGGGTTATATTGGTATCGATTTTACTGTTTATGTTCCGGCAGTTATTCTTATCGGATTGGCTTCCTCCGGTGTTGGCTGTTATTATTGGTGCCTTGATCTTTAGCTGGGTCCACTACGTCGGTACATTTGGTGATGAGTTTACAATGCCCTCCTTCATGTTCCGGTTTCTTTTCGGATTAGCCCTGACCGCTTTATTGATTTACCGTGGGTTTGGTATTGCTGCCTGGACGCATTCACTGTATGATGTGCTGGTTATTTCCACCTGGCAGTTATAAATTCGTGCAGATTTTCTGAAGCTGCTCTGTTCCTGGCTGAACTTTTTGCTTCTTACATCATCTCACACCGTAGTTTCCTGATTTAAATTAAATAAAGCCCGGTATCAAGTGGTATACCGGGCTTTATTATTTTTCTTCAGCTAAGGGCGGCTTCGATCATTTCGACAGTCTAAAAATCATCCACCCCTTCAAATTCATCTTGCTCGCCTTCTTCAAACTCCGGTACCTGGCCCTGTCCGTGCTCCTCAAGGGTAGATTCAAAAAGGCCATGAATGAAGTGCCCCCTTTCGCCCAGCTGCCACCAAGTGGGAGGTTGCCCGTAGAGTTGCGTATAGGCAAAATCGACATATCGATTCATGATGGTGCTAAATACATTCTGCACATCATGGCCAAAGTCACCGGCTGCACCAAGTCTATGATTACTTTCGGCATAAAAGCTAAAATCATAGTGGAAAATTGTCATTAGATCATAAAAAGGAATTTCGTTGGTCTCGCCGGTAAATTGAGCCCCTGTTTCAATTAAAAAATTAACCGTTTCTTCTTCAGTTAAATCCAGATACACGCCCACACCATTTGCGAAATCTGAGCGCATATTCATCAACATATCATCCGGATCAAATTGATCATCACCATCATACATAGCAGTGCCCAGGAGCAGTGACTGTGGTATCACATCAAATCCGGTTTCATCTACCCGAAACTTCACCTCCAACTCATACAAGGACATAAATGATAAGTCAAAGATAAACCGGTTTATTCCTTCTCCCTCAATGGCTACCGCTTCCTCTTCTCCCTCCGCATCAAACTGTAAATCTTCAATAAACTGCCAATACGGCACATTTTCATTAAAGTTAAGATCGAGGATCTGAGTAAATGCATCGTCCGGATCATAAGCTTCATTTAAATTCACGGATAACATATCGAGAATTTCCTCATAGGTCAGCTGCTCATCACCTACAAATATGCCATCACGATCCGGTAGTTCACGAACACTATATGCCGCTATTCGATCCTCCTGCAATGCATGATCTATTGAGTCCCTTAGGGCAAACCAGAAATGTGAGGCTACCACTTCAAAATGCACATTCTCAGGGCTCGCTTGAATTGCTTCTCCCTGGGAATCAGCCAAATCATATAACATGGATTCGCTAAACGGATCAGTCTCCTGAATGACCCCCTGAATTCTCAGAGTGCGTTCCCATCTAACACCTTCGGAATCATGGATCGTTTGAGCGTGAACATTTATGAAGCTCACACTCAAGATCCCTGATAGAACGAATATCAGGATTAAGTTGCGAATCATTAATTTAGAAATGGCAGCCATGGTATTATACAGAATTAGTTAGCTTCGAAAGAAAAACTATCCTGGAAAAGGTCGGTATCTACAGTAAAACTGCGTCCTTCATAATTGATCCGTTCGAGGTCTCTGATAATTATCTGCAAATTATTACCTCGGGGATCATTAAACAGCCGTCTCGGAGTAATGCGGTACACATCCTCGTTAAGAGCGGCGCTTCTGCCGTCATCATACATATTTTCCAGTTGAGCCGCTGAAACTTCAACCTCTTCCGGCGCGACCCCGGTACGGGTTAACCTGAGCCGGACACTACCAATAGAGTAGCGGGCATCATCGGGGAACCCGGTTAAGTAAGTATCATCCGGACGAACAACCAACTCAAAATCATCACGCGGGCTTAGCATTGAACCGCCGGGAAGAAATTCTTGCTCACCGACATCCCTGATACCTACAGTAGGCGGCGGGGGAGTTCTCACTCTAAAACCTTCTTCACCAAGTGTTCGTAACTCTCCGTCGGGCGCTTCATAAGCCACTTCTACAACAGTGGTATCACCGCTGGGTGTCCACTCTATAGTACTACCCGAAGAAGAATGTCCTGTACTTTCATCCCTTAATCTCAATGATTGTGGATCAACTCCCTGTACATTAAAAGACAGTGAGTTTCGGGAATCGGCAAAAAGCTGGGGTGGGACATTACTTTGCACGTTAATTACCGGCCGAAAAACCGAGAATGTGCCTTCCAGTTCTGAAGAGAATTCATCACCTTCCAATGTCTCACCGGTAACCATAGCCCGATAGCTGAGCTCTTTAGTTTGAACATTAGATGGTTCACCTGCAAAAACATCAGCAGTATTGAAACGAATTACTTGTTCCGCTTCATCGTAGTACATTCCTGACGGGGAATTTTCTTCATCGATGGTAACATCTGGTTCAAATGCTCCTTTTGAAGATGCAGATCCACCCTCTTCATCTTCTACTCCACCCATCTGACGTGCTCCCTGCTGTTGTATAGGCAGGATCTCATAATATATCGGAGCCTCAAACTCTTCACCGGTTGCCAGGTTGCTTTGAGATGGAACAGCATGTGGAATCAAGCTATCCTGGGTTAGAACCAAAGAGCTGCCTTCCAAATCGTAAGTTGACATGGCATATAGCAGTATGGGCAAATACAATGCAGTCATTACATTGAGACGCAGACCTTGTACGCCTCCTCCTCCACCGGCCATATTATACTCCTGTCTTTTGTTTAAAATTCATAGCGCAATGGTTAGCAGATCTAACCAGACCTTAATTCGAAGGTGAGTTAAACTGCTTAAATCGCTCCGAGAGTTTCTTCATTTCGACCTCGAAATTATTCAACTCCGAGCCGGCCGTTTCAAGGCGGTCTGAAATAGAGCTGGCATTCTCAGAGATATTACCTGCATCAATTTTTTCGAATTGATCAAGGCTATCGCCGGCAGCTTTTACTTTATTTGAAAACTCGGAGAGTGACTCGGCTATTTGCTGCATCTTGGCATTAATCTCATTGGTTTCCGTCAACAAACCACGAGTTTTTTCAACATCCTCAACAAGAAGGTTGGTCAGATCATTGACTTTATCATCAAGACGCTTTGAAACTTTATCTTCGATAATTTCTTTCAGGGATTCCGGCAGCTCCATGTTAACAATCATACCTCCATCCAACTGAGGCAGATCTTCGGAGCCTTCATCTTCTTCCTCGTCCATTTCGTCGGGATATACCTCAATTATCGCATCCCCTTTCAAAAAGCCCATGATAATAAACACGACCACTTCCCCCAGGAAGCCGATGGGCATCATAATTTGAAATAAGAATTCCCCTTGTTCCTCGGATAGCAATCCCCAGAAGGGAGCAGGTTCCCAGAGCTTCAACAGTACCCCGAAAATAGCCAGGGCCCCGAACAAACCGATAAAAAATTGTTCCCACTTAAACGCCCGGTATGTATAAACAAGTGGCAGGTTTTTGGGTCTGTACTTTTCATAAAGTGAAGAAGCCATAATTCACCTTCCTGTTATGGATTTTATTTTTAAATAAGGGTTATAAGATGTCTAATATGATAAACAACCAACGGAATTTCCACCTTAGAAATCACGGCCATATTGTTGGGCCACACTTTGTGCCGCCCGAAAGCCAATCATAGGTGTTGAACGGTTTTTATGCTGAAAGTTTCGCACACCTACGCCAATGTAAAACTCGGTAGAAGACCATGATCCTCCCCGATGTACTTTACGCGGCTCCTGGTGATTTAAATAGGATGGAGAAACAAAATTGGCTGTTCCTACACTTTCCAACACAACATAGCTGGGGTTATACGAGTCCAGCACCCATTCTGATACATTTCCTGCCATGTTATACAGACCAAAATCATTAGGCATGAATGCATCGACCGGTGCCATTATCGCATAACCATCTTTATCATATACTCCACGTTCTTGCATAAAATTTGCTCTGTACTCACCGGTATTGGTTTGTACGCTCAGCCCGTCCCAGGGGAATATCCGGCCACTGACCCCGCTTCGAGCGGCATATTCCCACTCCGATTCAGTCGGCAGCCTCTTGCCGGCCCAGGCTGCAAATAACTTTGCCTGATACCAGTTTACAATAACTATCGGAAAATCATTGTAAAAAGGATCGTAAAAATAGGTTTCCCATGGAACTACATCATCGAGACCATATGCACGCCATTGACTTTCATCGGGGAGCAGATCTTCGGGTCCGTCAAGCGCGGGTGGATCGGCGTGATCGGTATAGTCTTCAATTTCAGCTTCAACCAGTAATTCATCCCAGTCCATCGGACTTCCGTAGTTGAAATCCTCGTCCATATTTTCCGGAACAGGAATGGCTTCCATGGCGATGAGAAATGCACGGTACTGCTCATTAGTAACCGCATATTTATCAATCCTGAAGGGATTAACGGTAATTCGTTTTCGGTTTTGAACCTGGATGTTTAATTCATCTACCGCATTCATTCCCATTATAAAACTACCGCCAGGCACTTCAACCATCTCGGTTTCAATGTCACTATCCCCCAGTGGGGTTATATACTCTACAGCCTCAGCAGCCATTTTATTAAATCGGACGCCGGGGGTATCGTAAAGCAAAATTTTGTCACTCAAAAGTGATTGAAGTTCTCTGAGGTCTTCATCGGTTCGAATGAGGTTGGCAATATTTTCGATACGCTCCATTCGCACTAAATCATCCGGATCCGCAACCCGGCCCGGCGCGCGACCTGAAGTTGGAGAAACTTCTCGTTGATCGCGATCTAACGGATAGGAAATACCAACAGACAACTTAGACATGGAATTGGGGTTCGTACCATGGTCTGCAGCGGCCCCATAGTTATCAAAATATTCGCTCATAAAAAACTGATGGTTATACTCAATAAACGATCGGTAACCACCGGCAAAATTTCTACTGAGTCGTAACCCGCCTGTTATAGCCGGAAGGAAAATCGGCAATTCATCATTAGCGCCGGCCCGTACCCGGTCATTACTTATATCCCTTAAAGCATAGGGAGCATTTCCGATTTCCGGATACAAACTTTCTATGGTATTATGTGGGACTATGGTGCGATCGCCCCGATCCAAAAATGCGTCCGTCTTGGGGTTATGATAAAGTAACCCAAGCTCAGCCAATGGTTCAATAGCCCATTGATCTCCCAACAGATATTCAAAGCTAAAGCCAAGTGTTGGCCCTACTGCATTGTTAATAATATTTACGGGAATCCAGTTAGTTTGAAATATTTCACCTGGATTTGGGTGTGACATTGAGGGTGAACGGTGTCGGATGTAATTCAAACCCACCCTCATCCGCATATTGTACTGAGGAGAGGTGTTAATCGGTCTGGAGGCACCAATATTAATGTGGAAGCCCTCAATAGGAAACGGACTGCCAACAAGCTCCTCTCTTACAGCAACTCCGGGGCGGTCAAAATTACCATGAAAATTGTTAATTCCGGTCTGTAAGTGAACATCCACATCGGACCAGAACCCCTGTGCCCGGACGGGCTGCTGATCTACCCATGTAACCAAATACACCGATAGCAGTAAAACTGTTCCGGACAACAACAATCGTTGACGTTTGCGCACCATGCTAATTATAGAGTGAATTACTATTTCTCTAAAGAGTTTGTTCGGGGGATAACTGCCTCCTGTAACCCCGGCCTTGTTACTCACAAACTTTTGTTAAGTGTGACTTCCACCTTGTGGTGATTCAGGGAAATGACAATGAACCTGAAAATAACAACAGTAGAAGTTAGCTTTTTTAATTATAAATCAAAATTATAAACATCCCAAAACTGATTCCACATTAGGTTAATTAGGGGATTTCTACATTGATCTATAATTAATTTGCCATCATACTCCTGCCGCCTGATAGGCCCATCTTCATGAGTTCAAATACATTAGGCTTCACTACCTGAGATTTAAATGTCAGGCCTGAATTAAATTCAGGGGGGTTGAAGAGAACTCCGTGTTTATTTCCCGCACCCCGGAATATTTCCGAAGCGCTCTATAAAATACGGCATAATACTTTGCCATAAAAGTCTCTCTGTTATTTTTAATCGGTTCTCAATATTATTTATTACTAACGAGTGAATTACCCTTCTGAGTTACTGATGGGCAGCCTTATTCGAAATGTCGTACCCTTGCCAGGTTCGGACTGATAAACGTAAATCCGCCCACCATGGTAATCTTCGATTATCCGTTTTGTTAAGCTCAGCCCCAGCCCCCATCCTCTCTTTTTTGTGCTGAAACCCGGATTGAACACCTCCCTCTGATATTTTTTTTCAATCCCTTTGCCGGAATCTTTTACATCGATGAAAAACTCGCTGCCTTTTCGCATCGTCTCTATGGTGACCATGCCTTGTTCATTATTCCCGTTGATGGAGTCCACTGCATTCTTAACAAGGTTTTCAATCGCCCATGAGAATAGTTCAGGGTTAACCTTTAGCTTGCTATCTTCATTAAAAATGCAGCTCAACTCTATATTATTCCGATGTTTGGGAATTCGGGCCTCCAAATAGTTCATTACATCCTGAAGCAGTGGTACAACTCGTTTGGCTTTCAACTCCGGTTCTGAGCCGATTTTGTTGAATCGATCAGCAATAAATTGTACACGGTCAAGATCTTTATAAAGCTCATGGATAATATCCAGATCTTCCCCGGTTTTGATTTCCTCTTTCAATAAAGCCATCCATCCATATAGGCTGGAAAGCGGGGTTCCCAGCTGATGAGCTGCTTCCTTGGCCATGCCTACCCATAAGTTGGATTGTTCGGTACGCTTGATACTGCTTAAACTTACGTATCCGAGACCGATAAAAATGGCGAGCAGCCCAAACTGGATATACGGGAAGTATTTCAATGTGGTAATCAACCCGCTTTCACCATAATAAATTTTCTGTTCCTGATGCGCCTCCCCCGTTTCGAGCACTATTGAAATCGGCGGATTTATTGAAGCGAAGCGTTCAATCAACGACGCATCAACATCATAATTTTCAGTATTCCGGTGCTGCAATATTTCCTGCTGCTCATCTACTACTAAAGAAGGTATTTCAAATCGGTTTTTTATAATCAGCTCTGAAGCCACAAAATCAAGAGGGGCGTTGGCCAGATCCGATTCGGCCCGCTGCAAAATCTGCACCCATTCTTCACCATGAGACTGAGAAAGCGCCGAATGATTATTAATCTCCTGAATCATTCTGGTTAAATCATCTCGGGTACTTCGATAATGCGGCTGGCTATGATACTCCATCGCTTTGGCCCACAACTCAATACTGGACCGCTCCTTTTCACGAATCTCACTGATTAGATACTGTGTATAGATGAAAGAACCAGCCGCAATTAACAAAAGTAGTAAAACAAGTAATGTTTTAACTTTAAAAGAAGTTATGTGAATCATAATATTCTGCTATTATAGAAATCCCCCGGTTTTACATTCCTAACCGTATCAGGTGGCCATCCCGGATAACGTATCTGTAATTAAACTCTTATCAAAATGCTTCGCCTTCTTATACCGGAATAATTTCAGGGTATGTTGCCCCGGAATCCTTGTGGTAGCATTGGCCACTCTATAACCCTGAGATTTCACGAGGCTAATTCTGGCTAAAAAAGCAACTTAGACATTAGAGACATCACTTCATTTTTCCGGCACGTAATCTGTTCTGATTTACCTGTCTTTATTTGCTCAACAGTACCTTATATTAAGTCATTATAATTATTTGTTAAAGAGTATAACTCAATATTATTTTTGAAATAGGCACGTTAATTTTAAATTTCAGATTCAAATAACCAGGCAGGTTATCTTATGTGTGATTCGGCTGATTTTTTTATATTATGCATCATGTTTAAAAAAGGACTGTTAGGATTACTGCTTTTAAGTTTTTCCGGATTTGCCGATGATCCGCCTGTTCTAAAGGGCAGTGTAAAGGATTCTGCCGGAGAGGTTTATATACAAGGGGCTACTGTTGCCATTTACAATAAAGATGGCCGGCAAGTTCACCCCACGGTATTAACAGATGCCGCTCAAAGATTCGAAATTGATAACCTTCGAGCAGGAGTTTACATTGTCAAAGCTGACTTTGCCGGTTTCCAAACAAAACAAAAAGAAGTAAATCTTTCACAGGGTAAGAAGGAAGAAATCAACATAGAACTAACCAAAGAAGAATAATTACATGAGTTCAAAAGAATACTGGATGCGACGAGCTATAGATTTGGCTCGTTATTGCCACACACCATACGCAGCCATTTTAACTGACCAAAATGGAAAGCTGATAGCTCAAAAGGCTAATACTGTAAAAAAAGATATGGACCCTACGGCCCATGCCGAAATTAATGCGATTCGAAAAGCTTGCAAACTGCGGAAAAGCCTTGATTTGAGCGACTGTATCATCTACAGTACCGTTGAGCCATCGCCTATTGGATCCTCTGCTATAGCTTATTCTAACATCAGTAATATAGTATATGGTGCAGGAATCTCTGATGTAACTGAACATGGAGGCCGGAACCTCAGCTTTTCTATATCCGATTTTTATCAGTCTATCAACTACAAAGCCGATATTACTCCCTACTATTTGCGGGATGAGTGTACCGGTTTAATCGCTCAGTTCAAGTAACTTTTTCGAGTGATAATATTTTCAGTTCTGAAAACAGGCCTCGTGAGGTGCAATATGAAGACTTTGCACCTCATTATACTGTGCTTTACTAATGCTTTCGGTACGTAATTATCGTGAATCGGCTGTCCCTGAAACCTTTAATTTCAGACATTGCAGATATTAAACAAGTTTCCAAATATTACCTGAAGGGGCAGCCGGTTTTCCCAATCATCAACGCTTTATTAAACAAGAGCGCCGGCATTTGTTATCAATCTGAGGTTACCTCGTAAACTCTGTTCATAAAAGAATGGATATTGCGGAGGTCTGCGCTAATACCCTGAAGGGTTTCATGATCCCCGCGAACTACATCGAATTCACCGGTAAGTTGGAAGGTCTGCATTTTCGGGTCATCCGGGAACTCCTTACTGTCAAATAAACTTTCCGGAACCCCGGTTACTTTAACCGAAAACGCTCCCCGGATTTGCTCATCACCGACCCTATCAAGAGTTACGCTACCACCATGAGAGTAGAAAATGTGCCGCTGGCGCTTATACTCCGGGTTAATCCCTTTACTACTGGTGATGAAATTAATGAACACATCACTCTCATCAAGATCTTGGTAAGAGCTTACTCCACTGCCCGGCCGATGAGCACCTTTTTGCTGTTCTTTTCTTAATTCCCAGTATTTATGAACTGCGTTAATTCGATTCTCTTTTGAAATTTTTGGCTGTTTATACTCTCCGGGTTTCCATTTATTCATTGCCGGAAAGCTAAAGTTCAACGATACAAACTCCGGTTCCGGATTACTGTTATTTTCCAGATGCAAATAAATCTCGTGGATCTCAGCGTCGTTTTTTTCAACTTGACCGTTATCCGTTTGTGTAGGATGAAATTTTTCTCCGAATACACCCAGGCTCACTTTGGTATTGATGGATTTACCTGTATCCTGCCGGACATGTTGAAGCACTTGCCCTCGGTTGTCCAATAATTGAATTTCAAAAACGGAAACATCATCATTGTTCAGAGGTCTCTCTTTTTGCTCCCCGCATTGCAGGAGTAGTATCGGGATGATAAGAAATCCAAACACCCTTAATTTCATAAGGCTGAAGCTTTTTTCATGAAAAGGATTGACATGCCAATCATTCGTTTGATCACCTCTGAATTTAACAAATAACTGTTAGAGTTTACACCCTGTGACAACGCTTAATAACCCCATTATTATTTTATAAGCTGCCTGTTTAATGATTTTTCTTTTTCATTTATAATGTAAAACCAGCGGTAGTTTCTAAAAGGCAATCTTTTACCCGTGTCACCAATCTGAAAAGAATCACCGATAAACCATAGGCATCTTCCTTCAAATCTTGTAACTTATGCCCCGTAAAAAATGTAGGATGCAATACATTATTAGCCGAACCTGAAATTGATTTTTCGCTATGAATATTCATGAGTACCAAGCCAAAGAAATATTAAAGTCATACAATGTTCCGGTCCCCGACGGGAAAGCCGCGTTTTCTGTCGATGAAGCCGTAAAGGCAGCCGAAGAGCTGAAAGCCAACGGAGCCGACCTTTTTGTCGTCAAAGCCCAGATTCACGCCGGTGGACGCGGTAAAGGCCGCACGAAGAATTCCGGCGCCAAAGGCGTTATCCTGGCTAAAACTGTTGATGAAGTAAAACAGGCAGCCGAATCACTGTTGGGCGACACCCTGGTTACCGTACAGACCGGTGAAGCCGGGAAAAAAGTAGAACGCTTGTACATAACTGATGGCGTTGGCATCAAAACCGAGTTATACGTCGGAGTTACCCTCGACCGTGCCAAAGGTCAGAATGTAATTATGGTTTCCACCGAAGGCGGGGTGGAAATTGAAAAAGTAGCCGAAGAGACCCCGGAAAAAATTGTAAAAGAATGGGTTGAGCCGGGTCTTCCGCTTCAGAACAACCAGGCACGCCGGCTCGCTTTTGCTCTCGGACTCAAAGGAGACCAGTTCAAGCAGGGTGTTAAATTCATTACAGCCCTATACAATGCCTATGATGCCACCGATGCTTCAATTTTTGAGATCAATCCGCTGGTGATTACCGATGATGATCAGGTATTGGCCCTCGATGCCAAAATTAACC
This sequence comes from Balneolales bacterium, assembly GCA_007131535.1. GTDB lineage: Bacteria > Bacteroidota > Rhodothermia > Balneolales > Natronogracilivirgulaceae > SLJN01. The sequence continues at coordinate 12,705 of SLQI01000046.1, forward strand.
TTGATGACAATGCCCTTTACCGGCAGCAAAAACTCGAGGAACTGCGGGACGAGAGTGAAGAAGATCCGCTTGAGTTGGAAGCCGGCAAATACGATCTCAATTACATTAAGCTGGACGGCAATGTAGGATGCATGGTTAACGGAGCCGGTCTGGCTATGGCCACAATGGATATGATTAAACTGGCCGGCGGTGAACCTGCCAACTTCCTGGATGTAGGCGGTGGCGCCAATGTAGAAACCGTAAAAAACGGATTCAAAATCATCCTGAAAGATCCGAACGTAACCGCCATTCTCATCAACATATTCGGGGGTATTGTCCGCTGTGACCGGGTGGCCAACGGCATTATTGAAGCGGTTAAGGATGATGAAATCCGAAAGAAGGTTTCCGATATCCCCATTATCGTTCGCCTGCAGGGTACCAACGCTGAAGAAGCTAAGGAAATCATCGGCAACAGTGAACTTAACGTGATTTCCGCCGTACTGCTCAAAGAAGCGGCCGAGGAGGTAACCAAGGCGGTTGCCTGACCAGGGCGATACCATTTCGATACTCTTTTTCAAACCTCCGGGACGATTAGTTGTTCCGGAGGTTTTTTATTTTTTTGGAGATCAGCGAATGACACCAATCAAAGAATATTGCTCTATGAGGCCCTACATACTTGCCGAGTCTAACTGGAA
>SLQI01000496.1 GCA_007131535.1 Balneolales bacterium
ATATCCCGCTCCTGCATGATATTCAACAAAGCCACCTGTATTCGAGGCTGCAGATCGGGCAGCTCATTGATGGCAAAAATACCCCGGTTGGTTTTGGGGATCAGTCCGAAGTTAATTACATGCTCATCGGCCAGCGTCAATTTACGCGTTGCGGCCTTGATGGGATCAATATCCCCGATCAGGTCGGCGACGGTAGTATCGGGAGTAGCCAGTTTTTCAGCATAACGCGCCGACTTGTGTACCCAGTCAATGGGAGTGTCATCGCCTTTTTTGGCCACCAAATCACGGGCGTACCTGCTGAGCGGTTGGTAAGGATTGTCATTGATGTCGGAGCCGGCGACAATCGGCATATATTCATCAAGAAAATCAGCCAGAGTACGGAGTATTCGGGTTTTAGCTTGCCCGCGAAGGCCCAGCAAAATGAAGTCATGCCTGGAGAGTATTGCATTTTTCAACTGCGGGATGACGGTTTTATCATACCCTAAAATTCCCGGAAATACGGGCTTATTATCTTTGAGATGCTGAATCAGATTTTCCCGGATTTCTTCCTTTACCGTTCGGGATTTCCAGCCGCTTTCTTTGAGCTTGCCAAGGGTGTTGATCTCTTTGTGTTTCTGAGTCATAGACAGGTTTTACTTATGGTTCTCTCCATACAACTGTTAACGCGGCTCTGTGGTTTCTTGTGATGAAACGAAATCAGGAATCTGAATTCGCCTGCCATTGATAGATGTTTTTAGCCGCGGATATACACGGATAGAACGCGGATTTTATGTGGATATAATTCAACAATTTAGCCAAGGTTCTACCTGACTTAATGGACAAGAACATAGAATTTATAACCTGAGTTCGATCCTATTTGCCGGTCAACGAAAACAAACCAGAGTGTAGGCAATAAAGATGAAATGAGTCCGGCCTTTCGAGAAAAAGCCGATAAGAAAATCGATGTAGTGAAGCGTTAAAAAAGAATCCGCACCGGTGAGGAGAGTGAACCCGGTTTGACGAAAGCAGAAGGACCTTCGGATTATTTTAGCGGAACGGAATCGATTTTCAGGCTTTTTATCGATCAGCCGGTGATTTTTTGGTTCTTTTTGATCAATCAAAAAGAACGGAAGGGTAATAAAAGCAACCAATTATCATTCGCTTCAAGAAATTGTTTAAACAGCAGGAATAATCGAACTCAGGTTTATTATTGTAATTAAGTTTCTGTCACCTAATCAACAGTGCCAATGAAGGTGGGATTACAGTCTCGGGATGACGGCTTGATGCCATTTTTGGAAATCCATCAGCCCGAAGTGCTTATGGAAAGTTTCGGGAATCCACCGAGCCTGGAAATGATGGTACTATAAGTTCTTTATTCAAATCGGGCAGACGGATATCAGGATGAATGCCCTTATTTTTCAATGGCTTTCATCAGTGCCTGGGCTTTTACCCAGGTTTCTTCCCACTCATCATCGGCGTTGGAATCACTGGTTATAGCACCGCCCACCTGATATTGCAGCAATCCATCCTGAACGATCGCTGACCGGATTACAACGTTAAAGTCAAAATCGTTATCCGGGGTGATGTAGCCAATTGCTCCGGAGTACACTCCCCGGCGAATAATTTCTTGTTCCTCAATAATCTCCATAGCCCGGATTTTGGGAGCCCCCGTCATGGAGCCCATTGGGAAACAGGCTTTAATGGCATCAATCGGGTCGCAGTCTTGCAATATTCTGCCGGTTACAGAAGTAACCATCTGGTGCAGGGTTGAAAATGTCTGCACTTCAAACAGATCATCAACTTTTACGGAACCCGGTTCGCAGACGCGGCTCAGATCGTTGCGCACAAGGTCAACGATCATCAGGTTCTCGGCACGGTTTTTTTCATTTTCGAGTTCGGTAGCGATCAGCTTTTCATCTTCCTCGGGTGTTTGCCCGCGCTTAACCGTACCTTTAATCGGTTGTGAACGCAGAGTGCGGCCACGTTTCTCAAGAAAACGCTCAGGTGAAGCGCAGCAAACTGCCGTGCGGCCGGTGTCAATAAAAGCCCCGAACGGAACGGGACCGGCTTCCCGCATCGACTCATATAAAAGCAGCGGATCACCTGCTGCATCCGCCCAGAATGGATATGTATAGTTTACCTCATAGACATCCCCCTGGCGAATGTATTCCTGTATAACCGAAATATGTTCGGTGTACGCTTCCCGGTCAATTCCCGGATTGAGATTATCGAGATGAAAATTCTGCTCAACATTATCGGGTAAATCAGGCAGCATCTGCTCATTGCCCAAAACCCAATTCGCTTCGCCGGACTCAATATTAATCCGGACAAACACCGAGGGCTGCATCCAAAAAAGATCGGCCAGATTCATCCGGAATTGATTATTACTTTGCAGCCCCTCGATATCGTTTTTCAGATCGTAACCCAGCCAACCACCGCTCCAGCCCGGAAACTGTTCACGGAAGTATTTCAGGGCATCCCAGGGTCTGCCCTGCCACAGATAGGAGGTCCCGTCCATGTGAACAATCTTGCACATATTTCCGCTGTGTACTGTAAGTGCCGCTACCGGTCTGCCTCCGAGAAATATTTCACGGGAAGACGGGTGTTCTGCGGATTGCGAATCCAGTACGACCACCGGACCCAGCATCCTGAGTCGTGATATCAATTGTACAGGCAAGTTGCTTACCATAAAGCGGAAAAATTAGTAATTCTCTTGTTCGGTTTACCCGGTCAATGATTCAGGTTAATACATCTCCTGAACGGAGTAATCAGACTGTAGTATAACGTTCTGCCAGGAACAAACGAAAATTATATCTTATTTTTTCCATTAACGTTACACTCTTATTCAGGGTGATGCTATCCAGCCTGCCAACCGGCTGAATCAGGCGAACAGAATTGGTTAGCCAAACGGCTTCCGCTTTCTTCAGAACATCGGGTGTATATTGACCCGCCCTCAGTTTTAAATCGTTTTGTTCTGTTTGAACCCAATCCATAAATGCCTCTCTGATAATTCCAGGCAGTAAATCGCAATCATCAGACGGAGTGTAGACGGTATCGTCAATCAACCAGAATATATTGGCAATTGTTGTTTCGCTGATATGGCCGTTTGTAGTCAACATGAGCGCCTCATCCGCGCCTTGTTGCCGGGCTTCGGCTGCGGCACGAATGTAATTTACGGCTGAGGAAAGTTTTAGATCTGACCGGACACTAACAGCCGTTATCCGGCGAGTTGAAACGGTGGCTAAGTTGATAGGCGAAATATCTGTTAATACCTCCGATGCCATAATATGCAATCTCACTTTGGCTCCGGCGGGAGGTGCAAACCCCGTACTCCCTTCCCGCCAAACTTGAATGCGCACCCGGGCCGATTTGTTCAACAGCTCACCCGCTTTCAGTACTTCAGTTATGCCGGTTTGAATGCGGTCGTCCAGATCCGGTTTATTCGGAAAATACAAATAGCGCATTCCTTTTCTGAGCCGCTCCAGATGAAGATCCAGCCCATACGTTTTGCCATGTTCTACCAGAAGAGTCTCAAAGCAGCCATCACCATACCACAGTC
>SLQI01000121.1 GCA_007131535.1 Balneolales bacterium
ACCTGATTCTGAATTTTTGCCAATTCATTACGATTGCTCGAGATATCCCGCAGCAAATCGTTGGTGATCATATTTTGAGTTACTCGCATGGCTTAGACGATTGATAACAAGCTGTCAAACATTTGTTGTGCACTATTCATCACCCTGGCAGAAGCCTGGTAGGCATTCTGATGGCTGATCAAATCCGTGAGTTCTTCATCCATGTTAACCCCGGATATCGCTTCCTGCTGATTGCTCAGCATTCTTTTGGCCGAATCAGCCGTTTGTTTGCCACTCCGGGCATCATTCAGCTCTGCTCCGGCTCGTGAAGCCAGACCGATTGCACTTTCATGCAGATTCCTTCCGGAATTCGTCGTTTCATCGGATATTGCAGCAATTTGCAGTGCAATGTCATTATTGCCGGGGGCATCCGGTTCTGAAGAAGCAGCAATATTGCTTATGTCATTTGTAATGACATTGCTCAGTGCGATACTTGAGGCGGTCTGGTTATCCGGATCAAAAAACTCTACACCAGTGCCATTGTTAAGGTTATAGCCTTGGCTATGAACTTCGTTTACCCGTTCTACAATATGACCCGCAATCTGATCCAATTCATCCTGATAGGAGCGGATATCCTGCTCAACCAGTTGAGCGGCAGCTCCCAGCTCCCCGCCTTTTAAATCCACGACTTTGCTGCCTTCAAGGCGAGCCCGGAAAATATTTTTATCCGGGTCAACTTCGGGAGTCAATTGTTTTACGTTATCATTTTCCAGCAGGTTAATACCGCCGATATTCACTTCCAGTGTTCCGTTTTCGGCACGGCGGGTATCCACGTCGATGATTTCAGAGAGATCTTCCAGAATGACCACCTGGCGGTCGAGAGCCTCGGTATCTTCTCCCCCTCTGGCTTCAGCCTGCCGGATGGAGTTGTTGAGTTCGGCAAGTTCTTGCATGAACTGATTAACTCTATCAAGCAGCTCACGTCCTTTTTCGGCAATGGATTTAGTGATCTCATTCAGCCGGAAGTCTACTTCGTTGAATTTCCCGGCCATCGTTGCAGCTTTCCGGGAAACATCTTCCCGAAGTGAGGAACTTTCCGGCCGGGCCGCCAATTGCCTGAAGCTGTTAAAAAACTCAGTAATAGATTCATCAAGGTCGCCACCTGCCCCTGAAGTAAAAACAGACTCAACCTGTTCCAAAGCTACAGATCTTTGCTGATAAGCACCGAATTTGCTGCTTTGCGTTTGAATTTGTTCGTCGATTAATTCATGGCGGATCCGGGTGACGTCATCAATGGTGACTCCCCGCCCCACCGTCATGCCATTGATGGTTGTGGCATTGGGGCTGAGGTCCGTTCGCTGCCGGCTGTAGCCCGGGGTATTTATATTTGCAATGTTATGAGCGGTAACCGACAGTTGCTTTTCTGCGGCCTGTAACCCGCTCCTTGAAGCCTGAATAATATCACGCATAGGGGTTAAGCAGTTTGGTTAACGGCAAAGGTTTTGTTTTGAGTGGAAGCAGTCTTTCCAAGCTGGTTGTATCGCAGATCATGATGATTGGCCAGCACGTGAATAGACCGCAGTATTTCATTGGTGTGCTCCTGGGCAAATTGTAACAGCTGCATCAATTGCCCGTGCGATGTGCGAGCTTGATTTATATTCGCAATCAATTCTTTGCGAAGGTTTTTGATTGAACCGGTGTTGCCGGGAACCTGTTCCAGCAGATCTCCGAGCGATGTGGAGGCATCTGCTTTCACGGCCTGTGCCAGTAAGGCGACCTGCTCCCGGAGCTGATGCTCCAGTTCATACGAAGTTTCCTGATGGGTGATTAAATCTTCCATGGCATCCAGAAGGGATTCCAGCTCGTTCCCCACTACCGCATCTATTTGTTCTTTTAACAAATCTGAAGTTTGCTGATACGATTCGCTTAACCGGCTGAGTAATTGTTCAATGGTATTTAGTTGTTCTTCCACGTGACCTCCAAGTCATCTAAAATTCTACGTTTCCGTCACTGTCGGTATGAAGCCGTTCATCCCAGAAATGCTCCACCATGTCGGCAATTCCCAGTTGCCGCTGATCGGCAAGGTGTTCGGCCAGGGTATCGGTGATGTGTTCCCGATACATTGATTGGGACTGCATCATAGGTTGTTGTTCATCGGGTTCAAACATACCTTTGGTCATCTCTTCGACCAGATGGCGGGCGAAGAGTTTCTCAAATTCTACCGGTACGCTTTCCTTGCGGTCCCGAAGGGAGTCAACATCGGCATGGCCGTGTTGGATTGCAGCTATAGCTTTTGCTGAATTGGCATCCATGATTACATTATTATAAGTTCACCTTTAAGTGCTCCGGCACGGTCAATAGCCTGAAAAATCGATATGATATCTCTGGAGGTGAATCCAAGAGTATTTAATGTGCCGGCGAGATCTGCGACTGTGGTCTCCGTTTCCAGGTGCATGGTTTGAGCTCTTTGCTCACCGAGCGCGACCTCCGGTATTTCCCCGACAATCGTTTCTCCTTCGGTCATGGGTGGAGGCTGGGAAACAAATGGGGTCACCTGGGTTTGAATCTGCACGGCCCCGTGGGCTACAAGCACCTCATTGATCAGAGTATTGCCGCCGGCTACAACCGTACCTGTACGTTCGTTGATTACAACTCTGGCCGGTGTATCCACAGAAATTTCCAGCTCCAGAATTTCACTGATGAAGAAGTTTAGATCACCGATATCCGTAAACCCATCGGGCCACTGAATCTCCACCATCCCGGCGTTGATTACACGTGCCAGATCGGTTTCAAACGTCTCGTTGATTTCATCGGCAATTCGCTGAGAATTTTGGTAATTCGGTTTCTTCATGATTAACCGGGCCGGCTGGTTACCGTCCGGTTCAAATATTTCATTGTCTATCACATTGCCACCGCCGGGAATGGTACCGGCAAGAGATTGCCCGCGACCGACCCGGGCACCGGGTACTTCGGCTGTTACTCCGCCGGTAACCAGGGACCCCTGGGCTTTTACATAGACTTCCTGGTTGTCCGGGTCCATCAACGGAGTTTGCAGCAACACCCCGCCGGTTAAACTTGAGGCATCCCCAAGAGAAGAAACGGTGACATCTACATTACTGCCGGGTGCGTTATACGGGCTTAGGGTGGCTGTAACCATTACTGCCGCCACATTACGGGTTCGCATATGGTCCGGGTCTACATCTATACCAAAATTGGTGAGCATATTGGCGATGGACTGCACCGTAAATGCCGAACCCCGCCGGCTGACAGTTCGGTCACCCGTACGATCCAGTCCGGTTACAAGTCCGTAGCCGATCAATTCAATGTCGTTGGCATTTTCTACCCGAACCAGATCTCCGACCCTGGTTTGTGCTTCAGACCGGTCCGGGCTAATCGATAGCAGAATGCCGCTAAATAGTAAAGTAAGACATGCTATGAGAATCAGTCGTTTCATGGGTTAGAAAAAACTTTGATAAATTGCCGTTCCGGTTACAAGGGCTCCCAGGCTGATCCACACAACCCGCGTCCGGAATCCGGGACGCCGGGAAGC
>SLQI01000181.1 GCA_007131535.1 Balneolales bacterium
AGGCATCTATACCAGGTTAAAAGGATTAACGATAGCAGATTAACGAGTTCAGATTTTTGAATTTGAAATCGCAAATCACAAACCGTATATCGTACATCGTCAATCAAAAAGCCGCCAAAGGCGAATCAACCAACAGCCACATTGAGTTTTGTCATCTTACCCAAATTCAAAACTTTTGATTTACGATTGACGATTTGTGATGTACGATTTGCGATGTGGAGTGGTCCAGGGGAACCAATTGGCTTTATACGTTTATATTCCGGCTCAATCCATATAAGGCTGGTCTTCCTCGGTGGCTTCTTGCTCCAGGTAGGCAGGTACAAAAACGGCATGTTCAGCCGGCTTAACTTTGGAGCCGTACCGGTTGGTATATATTTTTGTGAATTCGGCACCCAGGTATATTACAAGGGTATTGTAGTAAACCCATATCAGAAAGATGACAAAGGTACCCGCGGCACCATAGGTAGTTGTGAGAGCTCCGGTTCCCAGGTAGACCATTATAAGATAGCGGCCCAGCAGAAAGAATATCGTTGTGGCTATAGCGCCGACCCATACATCGGACCATTTAATTTTGATATCCGGCAGCATCTTGTATATGATAGCAAACAATGAGGTGGTAACCACGACCATCAGCACATTGTTGAACAAGGACCAGAAGCGCACACCACCAGGTATAACCGGGTCAAGTATGGGCTCAAGGTAGGAAAGGACGCCCTCCAGGATCATACTTGCAATCATAAAACCGGTGAATATCAGTATTAGCAAGAGGGCCAGTCCACGGTCAATTAGAAATCGCTTTATGCCACCCTCACCGCTGCGGGCGGTCACATACCAGATTTGGTTTAAAGAGTCCTTCATCTGCGTAATAACTGTAGTGGAAGCAAACAAGATCGTACCGATGGCAACTGCTGTAGCTATAAAACCGGTTGGCCCTTCGTAGGCACTTGCTACGAAAGCTTCAATTTCTTCAGCAAGTTCTCGCCCCATCAGTTGTTCCATGTATTCCACAAGCTGACCTTCGGCTGCCTGCTGTCCGAAGAAAAAACCCGAGAGGGCGATAATTATAATCAGCAAGGGTGCCAGTGAAAAAATCGTATAGAAAGCCAGGGCAGCCGCATGAAGCGGAATCCGGTCTTCCAGCCAGCTTGAGATAGTGCGGGCTAAAACCGTTTTGATTTCTTTTATTACGGAAAGGAGAAACTTCATCTATGAATGGATTTTATACAAATGTAACCCGCACGCTCGATGAAAAAAGAAGCAATATCATAGTGGACAATTTACTGAATTTGCTCAATACCACAACGCTAACCTGACCCCAAAATGTTCAGTGGATAAATTGAGATCACAGAGCGTTTGCATAAGAAAATCTGCCGCTTATATTTTGATTATTGGCTTTCTTGCTTTTGGAATAAGTGAATTTCAACGAATACTGCTGTTGAATCCATTAAACAATAAACTGTGTGTGGGGGGCAGTAAATTGCAGATTAGCGAAAGTGAGCTATTTTATTATTTTTTGGATGCAGTTATCAAATAAAATCATGTTCCTATGCAACTCTTAAACTACGCTGACATGCCGAGCCTCTTTTCCGTTAAAGGAATCACAGGGCTGGCCCTTGTTTGTTTATTAATTCCGGCAGAACTTATGGCTCAGATAGATCGACCCAATGAACATTTTGTAACCCGCTCAGAAGTAATTGGTCAACACGGAATGGTGGCCACCAGTCAGCCGTTGGCTACACAGGTTGGGCTGGATATTCTGAAAAACGGTGGAAATGCGGTAGATGCAGCAATAGCGGCCAATGCCGCCATAGGCTTAATGGAGCCTACCGGCAATGGAATTGGCGGGGATTTATTCGCTATCATTTGGGATGCGGAATCGGAGCAACTCTACGGGTTAAATGCCAGTGGTCGATCACCGATGAATCTCAGTTATGATCAGCTTAAAGCCGAACTTGAAGAAAAAGAGCGTACAACGATACCGCCTTACAGCTTGCTCTCTATTTCAGTGCCGGGAGCTGTAGACGGCTGGTTTGAATTGCACGAACGTTTCGGCAGTACCCCGATGGGCCGGGTCCTCGAGCCTGCTATTTCCTATGCTGTAGACGGATTTCCGGTAAGTGAACTGATTGCCTCTTCGTGGCAGGGATCTGCTGAATTCCTGAAAGATCAGGAAGGAGCTTTTAAAGAAACTTTTACCATTGATGGCCGGGGTCCGGAAAAAGGAGAAATATTCAGGAATCCGGACCTGGGCAATACCTATCGATTGTTAGCTGAACAGGGCAGGGAGGCATTCTATGAAGGTGAAATTGCCGAAAAAATTGACACGTTTATGCGTGAGCACGGCGGCTACCTGCGAAAAGAGGACTTTGAGAACCACACCTCGGAATGGCTGGATCCGATTTCAATCAATTATCGTGGCTACGATGTACACCAGCTCGGGCAGAACAACCAGGGCACGGCCGTTTTACAAATGCTTCAGATTCTGGAGGGGTTTGATCTCGCATCCAAAGGATTTGGCAGCGAAGAGTTGCTTCATGTGATGATCGAAGCAAAGAAGCTGGTCTATGAAGACCGGGCCAAACACTATGCCGATTCAGATTTTCACGAGGTGCCCTATGATAAACTGTTATCCGAAGAGTATGCCGCCGAGCGCCGTGAAAAAATCGGTGAGCGAGCGGCTGATCGACTTACCACCGGCTTCGGTGCATTGGAAGATGGTGACACGATTTACCTCACCACAGCCGATAGCGACGGGAATATGGTTTCGCTGATTCAAAGTAACTTCCGGGGGATGGGTACCGGGTTCGTTGTGCCGGGAACGGGCTTCAGTTTTCAGAACCGGGGAGAACTATTTTCAATGGACCCTGACCACCCGAATGTTTATGAACCAGGTAAACGACCTTTTCACACGATTATCCCGGGATTTGTCACCAAAGACGGGAAACCGTACTTCAGCTTCGGAGTGATGGGAGGCGCCTATCAACCCGTTGGGCATGTTGCGGTACTGGTGAATATGATCGATTTCGGGATGAACACCCAGGAGGCCGGAGACGCATTCCGCTGGAGGCATTACGGCTCAACCCAGCCCACTGATGATGCCTCCGCAATTTTAGAAGACGGCGGCCGGGTGCTAATCGAGTCAGCCGTGGATTTTGATGTAGTACGCGGGCTCCGAAATCGCGGCCATGAAGTACAGATCGGCGGGGGATTTTACGGCCGATATCAGGGAATTAAATATGACCGGGAGCATGGCGTGTACATCGGCGCTTCGGAATCCCGGGCTGACGGGCAGGCCGCGGGATATTAAAAGGTATCGGGAGCGGGGTGCGATTTATTAAGTACCCCGCTCAATAAAAAGTTACTTTTCATCCAGAAAATTATAGTGTTCCATCCCTTCAATAATGCCTTCGGCATATTCGCTATCGGCAAAATAGACCCGTTTGTTATTTCTAAGGGATTCAAGCTCCTCACTGTGGTTGCCGACCACGACCCCAAGCCGTTTGCCGTAAATCATTTCGTAATC
>SLQI01000434.1 GCA_007131535.1 Balneolales bacterium
AAACGACTTAGAGCGGTTGGATTAACCGAAACTTTATTCATTGGAAGAATATGATAGGCCGGGAGCTGGAATTGCAACTCCCGGCCTTTTTTTATGCCACCTCTATTGATAGAAACATGTCGTAGTGATTCGCCCTGGAAAGCAATTTAGTAATAGCGGATCCTGAAACCGAAACCTCTTCAGCCAGTTCAAGATCCCTGCTTATTCCAAGGTCATAAAAGAAAGACATATACCCTTTAGGGCTGTACACATTCATCCATCGCGCAAGCTCATCATTTGGATTTTTAAAGGTGTGCAACGTATAGGCCGGTATATCAATGGACTCACCGGCTTTTACCCGAACAGGTTTTCCGTCAATCAAAAACTCCAGCTCCCCATCCATTACATAGAAAAACTCGGTGAATTTAGTGTGGTAATGGGGTGGCCAGCTCTGAGCTTCTTTCGAACTCTCTCCAATTACAGCATCAAAATCTCCACTGGATAGCATGGGCTTAATACGATGCCCAAGCACCCATAACTCGTTGAACGCATTCATTCTACAATCCTTTAAAAAGTGAATTAGGGGAAATGTCCTGTCCTTAACAACATCTTATTCTTAGACACTAATATCTATAATTTAATAAATCCCTCTTGCAATGTCATTACCTCATTTAGTGAAGGCTTTGAAAAAGCTTGTTTTATGCCTCCCAAGAGGAAGACAAAATTAATACTCTTTAATAAATAACATCTACATATCAATAATATTATATCTATAAATAAGAATGACTTCTCTTTCGCGGCTTATCAGAGCTCACTGTTTGTTCCTCAAGCCCAATATTTTAATTGCTCTGCATAATAAATTTTGATTTGCCCACTCAGGTTACCGATATTGGAAGCGTTAGGATATTTCCCTGCCCCTGTTTCAACAGGTTTAATTCTTTAGGATGATTAATACGATCAGGTGGATTTTTTTGACAAGTTATCAATGCTGTTGCTGTGTTTCAACTGATTATTGAAAACATGCCGGGACATCCAGATGGGTGTTGGTTAAAATGCTTTGATGACAGTAATCAGATACAAAATTAGTGACTGTAAGAATATTCAAGGCGTCCTGAAAAAGCACCGGAATAAGGGCATGAAAAAATCCAATAAAAACTGGAGTATTCACAAATACACAAACACTTTACAGACGAGTGACACGCAAATTTTGGTTTTTTAGTGACACTCATCAATTACTAAATAACATACAGTACCATGAATGGTGATACAAACAATTCAAAACTTTCTTTCACTGTTTTTGTTGATCAATGCAGACCGCAAATCAACAAAATAAGCTCCGGGCGGCGTATAATTCCTTTGATGGTGTTTGCCTTAACATTCGGGGTATTTGCTTGTTCGACCCATCAAGCCGGCACTACCTCCAATGATGACGTTGCTCAAACTGCAACTGATCAGATAATGCCACAGGAAATATCGCTGCCTGATGCCGACGATCTTGCCCAACAGGTAATTATCCGGCGTACGGATTTTGGTGTGCCTCATGTGAAAGCTGATAACTTCTCAGCAGCCGGATATGCTCTCGGATACCTTCAGCTTGAAGATTACGGACAGGATGTTGTTGAGACATTTATTCGTGCCCGCGGTGAGCTGGCTTTGCATAAAGAGCAAAAAATAAGCGAACTGGATTCCCGAATTGATTCAGACGCAGCTAACCGGCTGGGCTACCAACGGGCGGTGGAAACGTATATGAAACTTGAGCCGGATACCCGGGAGTTCTTGGAAGGGTTTGCCGCCGGTGTAAATCGCTACATCGAAAACTACCCGGATGAGTTTGACGATTGGGTAACCCCAAATATTACCCCTTATGATCTGCATGCCCGGGTTATCGGAAGCCCGAGCAGAGGAGCCGTTTTGCAGTTCCTGCGCCAGCTTCAACAGATCGAGGAAGACGACGATCCAACCGGCCTTATTAATCCCCCGGAACTGGCTGAATTTCAAAGTTCTTCAGATAAACCTGTTCACACCGCGACCAGTTCTGTTCCCATGGATAATATATGGGCGCGCCTCGCTGTAAATGAGCCGGAAGACCTTCACCCCGATGCCGGTTCCAATGCCTGGGCATTCAGCGGTGAGCGGACAGAAAGCGGCAACGCCATTTTGATGAGAAACCCTCACCTCTCCTGGGAAGCCGGATATTATGAAGCGCAGGTCACCATACCCGGCAAACTGAATTTTTATGGTGATTTTAGAATCGGGCGGGCTCTCGGTATCATCGGAGGGTTTAACGAGCATCTCGGATTTTCTACAACCAACAACGATACCGATGAAGAAGAGATTTACGCTTTTAAAGCCGATCCGGAAAAACCGGATCATTTCATTGCCGACGGTGAATCGATCCCGATTGAACGAAAGACGGTAGAAGTCAAATTCAGACATGGCAACAGCATCGGAAAGGAAACCAGGGAGTTTCTGCAGTCCCCGTTCGGCCCTGTTATTCACCGGGGCAACGGTTTTGTTTATGTGATCAAAGCCGGCAGCGACGGTGAGTTTCGATCCGGTGAACAGTTTTTCAAAATGATGCAGGCTGAAAACCTGCACGAGTGGCAGGAAGCCATGCGTATGCGCGCTCACCCCCGTTCTAACCTGCTGTATGCCGATCGTGAAGGCAATGCCTACTATGTCTGGAACGGAACCGTTCCGGACCTGCCGCATGAAACCGGTAATGATACCACCGCCATTTTTGTAGAACACCCGGACGATATGTGGCAGGATATCGTAGCATGGGAGGGATTGCCTCAGCTGCTGAACCCGCCCGGCGGCTATGTCCGTAATGAAAACGACACATTTCACTTTACAAACCTCAACCAGGTATTTGAAGCTGATGACTTTCCCGACAATTTTCCGGAACCAATCCTGCGGCTGCGCAGTCAGCATTCACTTGAGTTGATCCACAATGACGAAAAGTTTTCGTTGGAGGATATCGTAGAACTCAAACACAGTATGCGGATGACGCTTGCCGACCGCGTAAAAGACGACCTCGTGCAAGCCGTCCGGGATTCGGACCCGAAAGATGAAATTGCCGAAGCTATCGAGGTAATTGAAAACTGGGATAACACCGCTGCCCGCGACAGCAAAGGGAGTCTGCTGTTTTCTGTCTGGTGGGAAGGTTACCGGGATAAAGCTGATTCCTCCGACGACCAGGAACAAACTCCCGAAGCCGTTGGGTTCCGGGAACATCCTGACTCCCTATTTGCCCAACCCTGGGATATTGATGATCCAATGAACACCCCCCAGGGTCTTGCAAATTTCGATGCTGCTGTAGAAGCATTTGAATGGGCCATTGAGGAGACCGAAGAACGGCACGGCGACTGGAATCTGAAATGGGGCGATGTTCACCGGGCAAGAATCGGTGATGTGGATGTTCCTATCGGCGGATGCAGCGGTCTGCTCGGTTGTTTTCGGGTGATTTGGTTCACCGAGCACGAAGAAGACGAACAAAAACGCCAGGTCCGCGGCGGAGACGGTTGGGTCAGCGCC
>SLQI01000423.1 GCA_007131535.1 Balneolales bacterium
AAAAGTAGTGTGGTACTATTTCCCGTCACTCTATCCGGAAGGTTCTGTCTGACCTGCACTATGCACCTGGAAATGCAGGCTAAAAACTATGTGATACTGACCGGCCTGCATCATCCCGAAATTATAATTTTCCCCGTGCAGCTAAGGCAAGCAAGCGCGTTTTAAGTTGCAGGGTCGGCTCAAAGTCGGGATGATTATTGAAATATAACGGCGCACATTCTATGCGGTACAGCCGGACAGAACCGACAATAAAAGACAAAGTTTGTTATCTACAATTGAATGTTCCATAAGCTGAAGGGCTGCATCCGCATGGAAATTGCTGTTATATTTAAAACTCGTAGGCTCTTATTTCTGCTTCTTCTGTAATCACAACAATTTGACTATTCTCAAAATCAATGTCCATGGACGGCAACAGATCTACTTCTGATTCAATTTGATATCGGTTGATTAAATCACCGGAACCATTCATTTCGTGAATCCAATGAGAATGCAAGCGGCTTGAATTAACGTATAGGAAAATACTCCCATTCGATCCGACCCCGTCCACATACTTTTCGAGCGACTTAATGGCGTTCGTTTGTTGCAATACCTCGTCCATTAGGTCGTAGTAAGCAGTGGCAGCAGTATCAATTTCCGGAGTATGAACAGACTCAGCTTCCCAGATTAACTCTCCTTTGATATTATACTTTGCCACTTTAGGGATTGCCTCATACACCAAAAAGAATTCACCGGGGTTCGACTCATCGTTGACCGCAAAGGAATGGGTTTTAAAAAAGGATGGTACGGTTTGATCAGATATTTCTTTTCTGTACTCAGTGTAATCAAGTTCATCACTTCTACCTTCGGGTATGTTACCCAAATTTTTTATGGTATTGCCTCGCCATTCGAACAACTGAAATAAAGCGTGATCGACAGATTCATTTGGAACCAAAAGAACATCTTCATCAAGAACGGCGGGTACATTTTTCCGATGAAACCCGATTTCACCATAATCCATTGAAGAAACGTACTCTCCGTCTTTGAAATATCGGTGAATCAGATATTGGTTATCATCCACTATGTTAATGTACTCCCCTGTTTCTATGATATCATCAACAGATTGATATTCACCGGGACCACTTCCGGATTGACCGATTTCATTAATAACATCGCCATCCGTCGTAATTTCAACTACCTGCTCTTGACCGGAATCATACACAAACAAGTTGTCATCGTTACCAACACGTAGCATTGAAGGTTTAGCCAATGAGCCGTCTTCAAATGAGATAATGGTTTCATAGTCGGAAAGTACGCTAACCTCAGGTAACTCATCATACGTACCTTCCGGGCTACATCCGGAAAGACCAAGAATCAAGGCTGCGTAAATATACAGACTAAGGTTGAGATATTTTGGACTGAGGCTATCCGACATTCGAAGCTTCTGTTATATAGGGATGAATTAGCGATTGAACATCATGAAGGATACCCATTTTAGCATCAGGTTTAATATTGATTTTGGTGATGAGCTCATACTCCTCAGACCAGGCAGAAATTTGATCTTCAAGAAATGAGAGATGTATTTCTTTGCCATCAATATGTACAACTTCCGAGTCAGAGACTTCGATCATTATGTTTTTCTGAGGATCTTCATAATTATCTTCTTTAAGGAGATCGCAACCGATTAGTAAAACCAGTAAAGGAAGTAAGGTGATTAGTAACTTCAAGATTAACTATTTTTGCTGTGGGACTTTCTTAAGATTATCAAATCAGTAAAATTCGTGCAAATATGATTTAATATATGGTATAACGGTTTGCGGTTTAACCGCCTTGGCCTCATTGAAAGGCAATGTAATTAAAACTCGGAATTTATATAAAGTTACAAATTTTGAACCGACAACCAGCGGCCAAGTCCGCGTTGTCCAAAGGACTCCCTGGGAGAAACCGCTGTTATGCCGGAAATGCTTCCAGGCATGCTTTCATAGCTCCTTCAATTGTACCATCGATGTGTTTGCTTCCCGGAAAAAGCAATTCATTCGGATCGTACCTATTGTCACTATACTTGAATATGGCGAACTCCCAGCTGTCCATCTTGCCGGCATATCTCAGCCTGCATACCGGCGCGGCACCTCCATAGTCCGAACGGTCAAGATACAGGTACTCGCCTTTGAAGCGGGGAACATAGTTGCATTCACCTTTGAGATCCGGCTGATCGTTGAATCTTTGGACGATTTCCTTAACTTCTTCTCTCACATCTTCAGGAATAGTCAGGATTTTCATGCTTCCTTCGGTTTCGGTGAAGATTCTTTACATAACGGGCTATGATTTTGCCGGCGCACCCTTATAAAATGTAAAGCAGAGGGACAATATTTACAACTCATATAGAATTATGCGTGGATCTTTTACCTTCGAAAAACCAGTGTCCGCCGTTAGGAATGGTAAATCTTGACTTGTTGCCGTTGCAGCTATAATTGCATCCGGTAGTTTTAGCTTTGATTCTTTGCGTATTTCTATTGTTTGAGTCTTTATTTCCGGAGTTATATCAATAATTCGAACATACTGCAAAAAAGTCCGGATGAGTTGATCATCCTCCGTGGAAATTTGCCCAAAGGATAATAATTCTAATTCAGTTATAAAGGATACCGCCAAATCATAATCTGAGAAAAAACGGGCTATTTCATCATCGCCTTGTAAAAAGTAAAGTACGATGTTTGTATCAACCAGTAGCTTACTGCCATTCATCGCGGAGCTTTTTCTGATAATCTAAAGGATTAACCCGGGATTTCAACTTACCGGCGAGCAGTGAAATCTGTTTAGATGGACTTTTTTGCACCGCCTTGCGAATACTCTCGCGAATCTCGGTTTTTGATGCTCCTTTTTTTATAACTGTTGCCATTTCAGCTGGTGATTTATGAATATTGCACCCTGATATAGAGTATAAAAGAATTCCGACTTCCGGAAAAGACATGCTAATCTTCAACAAAGAAATAACGTATTCGCCTTAATAGCTGTATGCAAGCACTAATAATAAGGGTATAGTTACATGATTAGGGAAAAATGATGGGGCATAACGGTTTGGCTGCTTACAGTTTCGGTTTATCACTGATTTCGACCACAGTTTCGCCTTCGTTTATTAGCTCCTTTACTTGTTCAAGCACTTTTGCTAGAACCTCCCGCATCCTGGCGTTTGAGGTATTACCACAAGTAACCCAAATCAATTGAGGTGGACTGCCTTTGGATTCAACCAATTCCAGAAAATCATCATCCTTTGACATGATCACATAGCCTTGTTGTTTAGCATAATTATAGATTTCAACATCTTCTGAAGCGACAAGTTCAACGGAGCGAACCGATACAGCTTCAATATGATCAAATGTACGGTTGATCCATGCTGCTATGGCCGGAGAGAGTTGAGCATCCACCAGTATCTTCACGCTGCCACTATCGGATGATCAAGTCTACCACGCGCATATAACAAGGCCGCTTTGATATCTTCCGGTTCCAGATCCGGATGTTCTTCTAAAATTTC
>SLQI01000104.1 GCA_007131535.1 Balneolales bacterium
TCCATAGCATACACCACAAAATGGGGTACCGGATCGAGTTGACGAATCAGGATATGGCGATCATCCAGGGTGCGTACAAAGCTTAGATGTTCCAGCTCCGGGGTAATGCTTTTTTGGCGGTTTAAATTTTGATCCAGCAATTCCAACCGGTATCCCTCATCCTTCATCGCAGTGGCCAAAATGCCATCGCCAAACCGTTGTAGCCCGAAAATGCGAGTCTCCAGTGTTTGTATAACGCCGTCCTCCTCAATTTCCCCGGTCAGCTCAGCATCTTCAAATGTTGCCAGAAGTTCGCCCGACCAATCGTATTTCTCAATTTTGTAGGGATGCGGATAGCTGATATACAGGTGGTCTTCTGCAGGAAGTATGCGTTCGAAGTTTCCTGTTTGGGCGATCTGCATCCAGTTATCAGGGCGGTTAATGAGCGTTTTGGTCTGATTGCCGTCCTTATCATATACATGGACAAGTTCTGAACCAACCGTCGGCCAGAACCCCGTCAGTAAAAGTTTTTGGTTATGGACATGCAGCCGGGTCGGACGAAAATCAACCACAAACTCGCTTATCAGTTCACCGCGAGGATTAAAGAGTATGACTTTCTGCTCTCTGTCATCGGCAACTGCAATGAATTCCTCTGATGCGCTTATCAAAGAAAGCGTAAGCATCTCGCCGGGCCCCCGGCCTTCTGAAATTTCAATCTCATCAACCCGGTTCAGCTCCCGGTTTGAAAACTCCAGCACATGAATAAGATTCAAAATATCATCGAGTACATAGATGGAGTTACCGGATAATGCCACATCGGATATTTCTCCGACTTCAAAATCCTCGGGATAGCCTTCTAACCCAAATGTGACAACCTTAGTAAACTGTTGTGCAGTTACATGTGCAGCAGAAAAAAAGATTATTATGCAGACTATTATGGTTTTCATTTGTAATGCAGTGCCTTAGTAAATATGTGCATATAAAGCCTTGATTCAACAGTGCTTGTAGACTCAGTGCCTCAAATCTAAATACAATCGCACATTGAATATCCCTTCCCGGCAATACTTCTAACCGGATATCTTTACATATTTTTGACTTCACTTATCCAACCTATGGATCGACAATTTCAATGATTCCCACCAATGGGAAACCAGTCACATCTGTTGATGAATGATTTTCAAACATGATCGTACTTTTTGGGGTTTACCTCAACCGGCAAGACTAAAAACAAATTAGCATTTTTGAAATACCATGCAATCAATATTGTGATTACGTTGGTCCGAGGTCGCCCCCAACCCTTTCTTTTACTCATTATCATTCTTTTACTCTTCCCCCACTCATATTCTTCCTTTTAATCTCATTTTCCCCTTGATTTTAATTGGCGTGGAGGGCGTACCAGCCGATTGTTTTTTTCAAAAACGCCGTCAGGTCCTTCGGACGCTGACGGGTTTTGGTGTGGTAACCCTTATCATTCAATCGGAATTATTTTGAGATTATAGCGCTCGGCCTCCTCATCAATAGTTACGGTATAGGCGATGCCGTCTTCAACATAGGCCGGACGGTCATACTCCCAAACACGGATTGATTTGAGTTCAAACGACTCGGGACCAATATACCTCGAGAAAGTGATTATCATTCCCCATTGCTGAAGAAAACACATATAACCTTATGAATTAATTTAGATTAAAAATGCACTTATTAAAGCTACCAATACACACATTTCACTCTCCTAAAATTTCTTCTATACGGTACCCCTGAATTTCAGGATACCGCCCGGCTTCACTTCCAAGCCAAATTCGATCCTTCGATACGGCTAATGTACGCGCTTCCATCGGAATGCTGAATTCATTGATAAATTGACCTTCGTGATCGTATAAAAACAGCCTTTTCCCATGCAACAATTCATCGGGATCAAAAGTAATCTGTGAAAACAAACGTCGAAACCACCCATCCGGCGGGTCCGGCCCTTTACGTCCGGAATAGAGTATAAAAAAGTAATCGTCATTTCCAGCAAGATCCAAAACTCCCATTGGATAATCCGCTACGTCCGGTGCTTTGAAAATTCGTGTATAAGCATCGGGTTGCTCAACTCCCTCATAAATGGGTAAGGAATAATCTTCCGGCTGCGCTGTTTTCCAGCTGATGCCATGCTCATTAATTGCTAATAGTGTGGAGGAATACAGGAAACCGGTCAAGGTTATCTCTTCAAGTTGTATTGTTCGCCCTTGCCTTAAAAGGCGATTTTCTACCATGGGCTTCAGGCTCTCAGGTGTTTGAAGCTCATTTACCTTTGAAGCTATAAAGGTGCCATTTTCTGTTTTGTTCAGATCAAATAATATAAATGGTGCTTCCCCGGCTGTCCTGCGAATTCCAATACCATGATTATCATTAATAACCAAAAACCGGTAAAGTGTGAATTCATCCAACCCTTTAATATCTGAGACGTAATTCAAATTTTCATCGTAGATCATACCCCGAAACCGGTCACGATCCCAGATGACCAAAAAAGAATCCATAAATGAACTATAGAAAAAGTTATCGATATCATCAGCTTGACTTACCTCACCGGGACCCCTGCCGGATCGGAGCGTGCCAATTTTCTGGTCCAGATTCGCATCAAGTAATTTGATGGGTTGATTAGGGTCGGCATAATCATGAACAATAATGCCTTCTGTACCACCTACATCAACCCATTCTATGTTGGCAACTGAGTAGTAAGGGGTATCAGATATAAATAAGGATAACAGTATTGCTGTAATAAAATGGTTAAGTAAGATCATAACACCAATTGATTTAGGATATAAACCGGCTGCAAAAATAGCAGCCGGTTTTTATTTAGTCCTTCAAAACTTCATCGCAGGGCCCCGTTACCTCGCGTTCATAGCATGTAACTAAAGCCCCGTAACAACTGTCGCCCCACCTTGCACCGTATTCAACATCCTTAACTGTGCAGTCTCCACTACTAAATGCGTAGTCAACAGTTAAGCCGATTATTGCAAGGCTACCCAAGGCTAACAATATTGATAAGCCAATTACTTTTATATACTTTATTAACTTATCCATGATTTTATCCTTTCTATATTTATGGATTTTTAATGAAGCTACAAGCTTCTCAATTTATAATTTTAATTACCAGACATCATTAATCAACCATAAATTTGTCCTAAAGATTTGTCTCATTATCTTTATTTCCCTCCACTCGCTTTCTCAACTCACCAAAGGAGGCCCCGAATAAAACACGAGCTACCTGGTAAATATATTCGCTGTTAGCATACCCCAGCTTTTCGGCAAGCTCCTGCGCCGTAATGCCGGGATTGGTCTGCAATAACTTCCAAAGCCGTTCTTTTTTCACCTGGTTTAATGTATCACGGGGAGCTGTCTTATAATGAGATGTATAAAGCCTCCAGAAGGTGCTCTTTTTATATCCCATAAAATCCGCCCACTCGTTCACGGTGGCGATTTTATCCAAGTGGGCATTCAAAACGTTTAGTGCCTCAGATATAGGGATGCGTTTTTCACCA
>SLQI01000456.1 GCA_007131535.1 Balneolales bacterium
CGAGCTGGACTGGAAGGTCAGTACAGAAGCATAATGAAACCGCTTCTGATACGACCAGATAACGGCCCTTAGCGCACGCCCGCCATCCAGCGGAAAAATCGGAAGCAAGTTGAACATTCCCAAAAGCAGGTTCATCACAAAGGTAAACTGTGCAAGCAGATGAATATGGCTGTGGTAGGGCTCGATCTGTATCATCACCAGGTAACTGACCACAGCTATTAAAAACGAGGCCGCGGGACCGGCAACGGCAATTATCAACTCCTCGAACGGGCGGATCGGCCGTTGCTTTAACTCAGCCATCCCCCCGAATAAAAACAAATGAATACGAACTAACTCGAGCTTCATCCATCGGGCCGCAATGGCGTGCCCGACTTCATGGATCAGAATGGATATCGATAAAATCAACGCGGATATCCCGCCCATAACCCAGTAAACCCACGTTTCGGGGCTGTACACCAACTGCGGGTAGTAGCGCGCGCTCAGCAGCCAGGCCAACAGCAGTAAAACTACGGGAAGAAACGGATCAACCGTAACCCGAAAGCCGCCTATTTTCAATGTTCTGTATTCTGGATCAAGTATGGGCATATATCATTTTCCGGAAACTACATCTTTGTTATAACGAACATTCTACGGGATTATGTACCGGTTTGTTCTCCCCAAAACGGCAGCAAACGCTGTAATGAGAAATCTGCAATGTTACAGCTATGGAATAAGATAACTTCCTGCCGGCTATCTCCTAAACCATTTTTTTCGGCCAATTTCAGCTTTTACAACCATGGCGGCATTATAGCCGGCGGCAGCAAAGACTCCTCCACCCGGGTGGCACGATGCGCTCGATAAAAACAGATTTTTAACGGGAGTTTTATACTGGCTCAGTTCCGGTGTCGGTCGAAACATGAACATCTGGTCGAAACTCATCTCCACGTGCATCACATTTCCGTTCAGCATACCGTGTTTGCGTTCAATATCAAGCGGGGACTGTATGTACCAGTCGATCCGTTTATCCTTCATGTTCGGGGCATACGACTCTACCACATCCCATATTTTTTCGGCCTCCCGTTCGCGGATATCATCCCAGTTTTCTCCGTTTGAAAGCTGATACGGGTGCCATTGCGCCCAGGCATACAACAGGTGTTTTCCGGAAGGAGCAAGGGATGGATCAATCCTGGAAAACGTCATAGCCAGTACAGCCGGGTTTTCCGGGGGCTCTCCTTTGCGATAATCACCAATGGCCCTGTTTAAATACGCTTCGGAAGGCGCCAGCAGCTGCAGTCCGTTATGGACATGCTCATCATCCGGGCAGGCCGTATATCGCGGCAGCTCTTCCACAGCGCACCGGATCACCATCCCGAACCCGTTGCCGGTGTTGATGTGCTGCACTCTTTTATACAGGTGATCTTCCACATGCTCCCGGGGCAGGAGGTTTAACATCGTCGTTTGCACATGGGCATTGGATACCACAGCACGCGCGTTGATGCGCTCCCCGTCTGACAAAATCACTCCGGCTGCCCGGCCATGTTCCACTACAATTTCTTGCACCGGACTTTCGGTTCTTACCTCGCCGCCATAGGCCTCCAACATACGTTTCATAGCCTGGGTCAACATTCCGCTGCCTCCTTTCGGGCGTTTTCCTCCGCTTTGGTGCAGCATCGCCTGCCATCCCGCAAAATCTCCCGTAGCGGCCTGATCGGGCGTCGGTCCGGATTGAGCTGCAAACCATAACAGGGCTGCTTTCAGGTATGGTGATTCAAAAGCTTCATCCACTACCTGACCGTAACTGCTCAGGATACGCCGAAGACCATCCGTCTGCTCCCCTTTTTTAAACATTGAGCCATCCCTTAACTGGCCTTTGAGGATCTCCCCGAACATCTTTCCGCCTTTGGGCGGTACTAAAAAAGCTTTCAGCACCCCTTTGTTTATGCGTGTCCAAAAGTCGATGAAATCCCGATAATTCCCGACATCCTCCGGGCAGACTTTCCGGATTGATTCCAGAGTCCGCTCAACACTGCGATAAAAGTGGATTACCCCTTCCCGGTCGGGCAGCGGATAGGACATAAACGGGTCCATTTCGATGTACTCCAGCCCGTAATTTTCCAGCTCTAATTCACGTACTACCGGTGTTTGATGAATCATGAAATGAGCCGACGAACCCACATCAATTTTATAACCATCCGGGTCACGGTCGTTTTGAAACATCGTCTCGGTGCATACAGCCCCTCCGATGGTATCCCGGCGCTCAAGTACCAAAACTCGATATCCGGCTTTTGCCAGATAACAGGCTGTAGTTAAACCATTATGACCGGAGCCTATTACAATCACATCATAAACAGACATAAATACTGAATCTTAAACATTGTTATATTCGTAAAGCAATTCGCTGAAATTAACCTGTATATTTAAACCGCAAATAAGTGTTTGCAGGAAAATCGGAAGATAAATCTGAACTTTTACTATTCGCTCACTCTCAAAATTGAGCCACATGGTGGGGTCAAACTTCAGATCTTTAGTATTTTGATTAAACACGAAACCGTTTAATTTGATTTAATTACTCCACTAATATTTATATCCTTATTGATCACTTAGAACCTCAACTTACAGCAAAACGTTTATGAGATTTTTTCGCACCATGCTGGCCAGTATGTTTGGATTTATACTGGCATTCTTTCTCCTGTTTCTGGTTATAATGATTTCCGTGCTTACCAGTCAGCGGGAAACCGAACCCTACATCAGAGACGGTTCGGTATTGCAAATTAACTTGCAGGGACCGCTTCCTGAAAGAGCGACCGAAGATCCCTTTGAAATGCTGTTTATGGACCGGGATCAGCAGCCGGTCAACATGCAAAGCCTCCATAACAATCTTCGTAAAGCAGCTGCCGATGAACGGATCTCAGGAGTGTTGCTGAAGGTTAATGCCATGAGTACATCCTGGTCTCAGCTTGAGGAAGCCAGACAAATGATCAAGGAATTCAAAGAAGAGAGCGACAAATTTATTTATGCCGCCACCAATGACATTGGTTTTAATGAACAAGGTTACTATATAGCTACCGCGGCTGATTCGATTTTTGCACCGCCCGAAACGTTTTTTCAGTTTAAAGGATTTCGTGCCAATGTTGAGTTTTACGGAGGTCTGCTGGATCGCATCGGAGTTGAAGTAGATGAGGTTACCAGCGGACCGTATAAATCACCGGGAGTTTTTTCTCACCGCGATCAACTTGATCCAGAAAATCGTGAGCAGCTGGAGGCTTTGATTTCACGAATCAGCACCTTGTTTACCGAAGCAGTCTCTGAAAAATCGGGCATGAGTGTAGCCGAAGTGGATGAGCTGTTGAATGAACGGCCCCGGATGCGCATGAGTTTTGCCAAAGAATACGGGTTAGTTGATGAATTTCTCTATCCCGATGCGATTGAAGAGCGTATCATCAGCCGTGCTGAAGAAGCCGGTCACCGCCGACCGGAAATCGTAAAGCTTTCCCGCTATAACCGGGTTTCCACCGGAA
>SLQI01000308.1 GCA_007131535.1 Balneolales bacterium
ATCTGATGCGTCCCGAGCCCTACCGTTTGAAGGCTGAGGCTTCTTTTCTGGCGGCGCGTACCGGAAATTCGCGCATCTCAGTCAGCGGCTTTGGTGATGGTTTTGCAAGCGGAACCCTGGGCGGAGGCTGGCATTCGTTTC
This sequence comes from Balneolales bacterium, assembly GCA_007131535.1. Taxonomy (GTDB): domain Bacteria; phylum Bacteroidota; class Rhodothermia; order Balneolales; family Natronogracilivirgulaceae; genus SLJN01. The sequence continues at coordinate 142 of SLQI01000308.1, forward strand.
GGATCACCCTGAACGGCTACTCTTACGACGAACTGGAGTTGATGGCCAAAGACTTGCGGGATCGGCTCAAACAAAGTCCCCGGGTGGAAGAAGTCGACATCAACCAGACCGGTTTCGGGCGCCGGGCCGATTTGTTTCAATATGTACTTGATCCGGATGTAGACCGCCTTGAGGCTAAGGGGATGTCCCGAAGCGGGCTGTTCAATGCCCTGGGAATGGAGGTCAACCCGAGCAACACTTTCGGACGGGTTGAATTTAACGATCAGGAGATGTTTCTGGTGGGAAGGACCACTACGCCCGGCATCTATCAGGAAGATCTGGAAAGCCGGCTGCGATTCAACGATAACACGCCATTCAGGCTTACTGAGGTTGCCTCGATCGGGCAGGAGCGGGTGATGAATCAGATCCGCCGCGAAAACCAGGCCTACAGCCGGGTGGTCAGTTTTGACTTTCTGGGTCCGCACCGGTTCGGGCGGGAATACGCTGAAGAAGTTTTGGAAAATTTCCCGACACCGATCGGCACCAATGTGGAATTCGGCACGGGTTTCAGTTGGGGGGATGACGATACGGCGGCCAACCTGCTGCTGATTTTCGGTCTGGCGCTGCTGAGCGTATGGATGATCGTTTCCGCCCTTTTGGAAAAATGGATTGATCCTGTGGTAGTACTATTTGCCGTTCCGTTAAGCGCGATCGGGGTGATGTACGGGACGATGTTTCACGGACTCGATTTTGACCGCAGCGCTACCGCCGGGGCTCTGCTGGCGGCCGGGGTGGTCGTCAATAACGCTATTTTGCTGATGCACGGCAAGGAATATACCCGGCAGCTCGGCATATCCGGGCTGCGCAGCTGGATGATGGTCTACCGCACCAAGATGCGGCCAGTGCTGATCACCTCCCTGACCACATTAGGCGGTTTGATGCCCCTGGTAATATTTGAAACCAGTGAATTCTGGAACACCCTGGCTACGGTGGTGTGCTGGGGGCTGGCCTCCAGCACTTTATTTATTCTTTTGTTGATGGGACTTTGGGAGCGGCCGTTTACTAATGCGAAACCTTCATCCGGCAAGGAAGCAGGCCAACGTTAATGGGATTGTTATATCCACTGAAACACTTGTAGATTCACGGTTTTAATAACATCTTACCAATGGCACTGTAGCCGCGAGGACGCGTGGTGATAGTGGGCCGGTGCGGGGACGCACTCGGCCGGCAAATGGGTAGTGTTCGAATATCGACTCAGGCATTAAAGGCTACAGTTGAATTCAATTATAATATGATTCGTAAATCAGGCTCCATGGTTACTTTAAAAATTGAATTCCGGTTAAATCATCAATACCGGGATTGATTTAAAAAATCAAACCCAGGAGATTACGCTTACTCCTCAAAATTACAGGCCGCCTGATTGTATCCAACCTGCCGGGCGATATCTTCGCGTATTTTAAACCGGCCCTGAACGGAGCGACGTATGTTTTTTTCGCTGCCATCACCAAGAGTAAACAGCCGGACATCCCAGACTTCCTGGTTTAACTGTCCATACGGGGCTTTTGCTGTCTTATTCATTATATGCGTCTCGAACTCCTGCATCCAGCTCAACTTCGCCTGCAACGCTGCACGGCCTTTTTCTGTAACGGGGTGATGACCGCAGTAAAGATGCCGGACCGGAAGCTGATCGGTAATTCGCTGAAGGGATTTTTTCGATTCACTCCAGATTTCATCCCGCCGCATAAAGCGAATCTGACGACCCAGGTACAGGTCAGCTGAAAAAAGCGCCCGGCGTACGGGATCCCAGAGTACGGTCATATCATGGCTGTGACCGGGGCAGTGATGGATTTCAAAATCTCCGTCGGGGGTTTCCCAATTCAGGTATCCTCGTGCCGGCAGATCAAGGACAATATCCGGCTTAAAGGGGCGAAACCGGCCCCAGATTACTTTTTGATAAAGATATTGCCGAAACCCCCGTCGTACCAGCGGCTCTGCATAACGGGAAATCACAACTTCGGGGTTGAATGCCCGAATTAAACCCGTCATATTTCCGCTGTGATCCTCGTGATGATGGGTGACATACACCCGCTTCACGGGGCCGTCCGCCCGGATACACTCCAAAAGCTTATCTTCTTCTTTGATGGTGCCGGTATCTATGAGCGTTTCACCTATCCGGTAGCACCATACGCTCATTATGGGTTTTCGGCCGTGACCGGATCGGTAGCCGATCACGCCGTCATCAAATAATTTTCGTTCTACCACATCATTTTGATCAAACAATAAAAAAGCCCTGTATGTAACCGAAACATACAAGGCTTTCAAATTAAGAAATTATCGGCTCGGTTAATTACTCTGCTTCTTCTATAACCGTATCGATAATGAGCAATATCCCATTTTCGGCCTGATGCTCTTCAACTATTTCTCCGTCCTCAACCACATGCGCGATATCTTCGGCAGTATGCTCACCCTGGAACATGTGATTATTCAAAAAATCGCGCTGAGCGACATTATCCTGCATTAACTCTCCCAGTTCGTCGGCCGGCAGATTATCCATCGCCTCATCGGTAGGAGCAAGTATGGTAAAAGGGCCGTCGTGGTGCAAATGCCGATGCATCTCAGAGTCGGTGGTGATAGTGGTAATGGTTTCAATTTCTGAATGATCCATCATCAGATCATAAATGGATTCATCATCCAACGAGGAGCTGCCTAAGGATACCGCCGCCGTAAAAAGTAATGCAAAAATGGGAGTTATCTTTTTAAACATTCTAAAAAAAAACATAATGTCCTTTACTTTTTATTCATCTTCAGTCTGTAGTGTATCTCAACACATTAACCGACTTTGTATTGTGTAAATACTAACAAATACAATGGTTTATCGTATTAAAAGATGTTAACCAACCTTGTGGGGGTCATCTGGTAATATCTGCCTGGTGTGCCGGATGGTCAACATATAAATTTTATTGGTTTTCAATTCGTAAACCAATCGATAATTTCCGTGGATAACCTCTCTAATTTCAGGACGACTGAATTCAGGAACGATTCTACCACTTTCAGGTTGTTCGCTTAATTTTTGGCACTGTTCAAAAACTCCCCGCGCCCATTTTATTGCCGTTGAGACATCATCAAGGGCAATATAATCAGTACATTTTTCTACACGATCAAGAAACCGATCCGTAAAAATTACTTCCATTTAGAAAGATGCTTTTCGACTCTTTCTTTGGCCTCTGCCATCGAGTGGGTTTTGCCCTGCTCAACTTGTTGTTTGGCTTCAAGTAAATCTTCAAGCATCTCCATTTTTTTTGTAAAACGCTCATACTCTGAAACATCCATCAGCACAGCAGCACTTTTGCCATGTTGAGTAAGAATAATCGGCTG
>SLQI01000279.1 GCA_007131535.1 Balneolales bacterium
CACCACAGTTAATTTGGATTACCTGTGGCAACACCTCAAACGCCAAGGTTCTTTCAACAACACCCGACCAAGTGCATGAACTTATTGTAGAAGGTGAAACGGTGGTTGAGATCAGTGATAAACCGAAACTATAAGCAGCAAACCGTTACCGGTCCTCAACAGCCGCGAAATCCGCAAACCGGCGAACCTGATTAATTTGATACTGCATCATCGGCCGAAGCTGGTCGGTTTCAATCAGGTCAATCCAGCTCCGCGCCGCTTCAGGGTAGCCGTTCGCGGCGAGAAATTCGACAACTCGTATGAATATCCCGTGTTGCTCCGGCCGGTATTCCGGCTGCAACGAATGGGCAAAATCAATCAGTTTGTCATAGGCTTCAAGCGCGTATAGTTGTCTCAGCCACATCCATTGCAGTTCGGACGTCAGGCGGTCTGCAAAATCCAGGCGGACCTGTTTAGGCGAGTAATTCAACTGAATGAAATCCTGCCAATATTCTTTTCGAACAGATACCTCCCGGCGATACTGCCCGGCTTCCGCCGCGAGGGAGTCCGATATGCTCAATAGCCGCTCTGCCTCTTCCGTTTCACCGGCCGCTTTATGGGCGTCGGCCTGAACCAGAAGAGCAGGCAGCCATTCTTTTTCTTCCGGCACTTCGTGATCAAGTATATCCTGCCATGCTCCCTGCAAGGCCAGCAGCTGCAGCTTTTGCCAAACCGGCGCCACGGCATCCGGATCAGTATCTGCAGCCTGACCAAAAGCCTGCAGCGCCGCCACCGTATCCCGTTCGGCGACAAGAAGCCGGCCCCGGTCCATCGCCTCCTGATACGAGGTTACCCGTCGCGGACAATCCTGATCAAAAATGGAGGGAATCGCAAAGGCCCGGAGGCCTGCCAGACGTTCCTCTTCCACCATCTCTATGGTTTGCAGATGCCGTTTCCATCCGGCCTGAAGGGAGTCTATCGGCGTATCGTAACCGGCAGCCAGTGACGACCTGCGATAAGCTTGTTTAAATTTTTCTACGGGGTAGTTCCGAAGCAGATATTGAACAAACGATCCCGCAATGGAGTAACTCATAGGCCCGCCCTCCCTGTAAAAGCCGGTTACTGAAAACAAACGCTCCAACTCATCGGCCTCCAGCCAGGCTTCATTAGCCGCGACCATTTGATCCACCGTAGCTCTTCGCTGTTCGGCCGGCGATAAAGCCACGGCCAGACCTTCTACCAGCCCCACACTCCAGCTCGCGTTCAGAATCCGGTTGCCGAAGTCTTTGGCGATCACATGAACCAGCTCATGACGAAGACTCCCGTCCACGGCCTGCCGGTTAATGTGATATTGGTGACGCGAGGTCCACACCGGAACATAGCTGGTGTGCTTGGCGCCGGTCAGTTGCTTTTTCTGCCAGGGGTGGGCGTAGATATATGCCGAAATACGCTCATCGGAGGTAATATTGAGCGTATCACGAATCTCCCTGATGTGGAAGTCATTCAGCTCAGAAATACGGTTTTTCTCCTGCTCCGGCAGGTAGCCGGCGGGGTAGTGAATTTCGGCATATTCCGTTTGGAGTGCGGTACCGAGCCGGGCTTCGATGTATTCATTAGGGGAGACGATCCCCGCTTCACTCAGGCGGAGATAGCTGAGTACCAACCCGCCCAGCACCAGAAACGTCAGATATTGAGCCTGCCTGCGCTCCCAGAAATGCGGCATCAACCAGAACAGACCAACCCAGCACAGCGTGATAAACCGAAACAGGATAACCGAGGTGCTAAACGTCACCTCTTCATCATAAATAGGGCCGGGCCAGTGCCCCCAAACATGATTAAAAAAATAAACCTGAGGCAGCGTAAACAGCTCGAACAAGAAAATGCCCACAGCAACGACCACCAATACCACATTAGCCCAAACTACCGACCGGCGAAACCCATTTACCCTGAAGTATCTCCCCACCGCATAGCCGAACAGTATGCTGAGCGGGGGATTGAAGATCCAGTACAACAGACCGTCCGCCGAAAAGCAGCCGCGAATTAAAGTTGCCGTAAGTAATACCAGAGCCGGAAGATAAACCCAGCCCATTATCCGGAGCAGGTTCCATCCCTCGGGGGCGCGCTTTTCTGCTTTTGCGGCAACCCGGGCGGCAATAAAACACCCCAGCACCGAAGCAACCATTGCCGACTCGAAGTGCAGATCCCTCAGCAACGGAATAAACAGCGCTATGATCCCTGCCAGAACGGGGATCCCGATCCGGATCAAAAGAGTCTGCCTGCGGTCTGATGAAAGTTGAAAAATGCTCACATGCTATTTTTTGAACATCGTCGAAAGTATAAACCAGATGTTTTCTTTCCGCTCCCGGAGGCGTCGGGTGAAATAGGGCATCCACATCGTTCCGTAGGGAACATAGACGCGGACATTGTACCCGTCAGCTACCAGCTGTTCGCAGGTATCTTGTCTCAGGCCGTAAAGCATCTGAAATTCAAACCGGGCTTTTCCGATTTTATTCTCCGCCGCATAGTTTTTGGTCCAATTGATCAGTTCATCATCATGCGTGGCAATGCGGGGATACGCGGTATGCTGCATCAGGGTGGCGGCCTGCTCTTTAAACGCCTCCCTGATGGCCGGCATATTTTGCAGCGCAATGCGTTCCGGCTCTTTGTAGGCGCCTTTACAAAGACGGACATCCGCGCCGAACTCAGCCAGCTCCGCGATATCTTTTTCCGTCCGGTGAAGGTAGGCCTGGATTACGATACCCACATGCTTGCCAAATTTCTGGTAGGCTTCTTTGAACAAATCAAGGGTAACCTGGGTATAATCAGACCCCTCCATATCAATCCGTACAAACTGATCTTCCTTGTGGGCAACTTCGAGCAAGCGGAATAAGTTATCACGGGTAAAATCGCGGTCGATATCCAGCCCCATCATCGTCAGCTTAATGGAGATGGAGGATTTCAGCCCATCATCCCGGATATTCCTAATTAAGTCGATGTATTCATCGACGGTTTGTTCGGCAAGTTTCCGATCATCCACATTTTCGCCAAGCAGGTCAAGGGTAGCGGTCAGACCCCGTTGATTGAGTTCTTTCACCTTTGGAGCGGCCTGCTTGAAATCCTCTCCGGCTACAAATCTACGCGCGATAAAAAACGGCAACTTCATGATCACTCTGTGCTTCCTGTGAGGGTAATTTTTGGTCAACCGATGATACGAAATTGCCGGGAATTTCACAGAGTGTGATCCACACCAGCCGGATTTTGCTGCAGCGGGTGATGAATGGGTGTCTCAGGTAGCTCCTAATCCCACCTTCGTTGGCACTGTTGAGAAGGTGACAAAAATCTACCAATAACTTAAACGCCGGCCGAGTGCGTCTCCGCACCGGCCCACTATCACCACGCGTCCTCGCGTCGTAGATGGCCGGATCGGCGCTTTCCCATGCATCCATCGGCGGCCATTTATAGCAGGTTCATCGGTTTTGCCTCGGGATGTTGGGTGGTGGGTGATCCTCGTACCCC
>SLQI01000347.1 GCA_007131535.1 Balneolales bacterium
ATAGAATGACTTAATGATCACATCCGATACATTCCTATGCAAAAGCCCCATCCACTACCCCAAATATAAAGTTGAATAACTCTCAAAATGCTTCACATAATTAATTTGCTATAATACTAATGTCTAACCAAACACCAATATCTGCCATAGTCTACTATCCAACCATAGCACCAACAATCCGTATAAATCCGCGCCAATCCGCGGATAAAACATTCGACGGTTAATTACCTTTAAACTTTGGCGCACGTTTTTCTACGAAGGCGTTGATGCCTTCTTTGAAGTCTTCGGTGAGGCCGGCTTGTTCCTGGAGGTCGGCTTCGAGTTCCAGCTGTTTTTCGAGGGGGTTTTCGAAGCTTTGGTTGAGGGCTTTTTTGGTGAGGGCAAGTGCCTGGGTGGGCATGGAAGTGAATTTACGGGCGAGTTTGAGCGCTTCCTCTTCAAGATGAGCGTGATCTACAACCGAGTGGATCATCCCGATTTGTTCAGCGTATTCCGGTGATATTTCTTCGGCAGTGAGGGCGAGATATTTGGCACGGGCCATGCCGATGAGCCTGGGCAGCATCCAGGTGCCGGCGGTGTCGGGGATCAGGGCAATGCCGGTAAACGACTGTACGAACTTTGCCCGGCTGGAGGCCAGTACGATATCACAGGCCAGTGCCAGGTTGGCTCCCGCTCCGGCTGCCGTTCCGTTGACGGCGGCAATTACAGGTTTCGGCATTCCGGTAATCGCTTTTACGTTGGGATTGTACGTATTACGGACAATCGTGCTCAGTTTCGCATCGGGGTCTTTGCCGTATTCAACGGCCTCTTTTAAATCCTGACCGGCGCAAAACCCGTCGCCGTTAGCGGTTAGAATGACCGCACGTATCGACTCGTCTTCAGAAACCTTTTTCAGGGCTTGTTGCAGCTCGTTCGCCATATCCTGCATGATGGCATTCATCTTGGCAGGTCGGTTAAGGCGAATAGTAGCGATAGCTTCACTTTGGGAAAGTTCGATGTATTCCATGTCGATTGTTTTTTATCAGGATTTTAAATGATTGCGCTGTTTGCAGAATGATAATTACTGCAGGGAAGAAAATCTGAAGAAAATTTCCGTACAGAGGTTTGTTTTTATGAGAAACTAAAAATTAGTATGATCATACCCCTTACAAATACTATGAATATGTATATTTAACTTGACCCATTATGTTTGATTCAAAAATATTCTGGCTTTTGTTCGTAGTATGTTTTCTTGCAGCATGTGAACCCGAAACGGAGGTTGATTATATAGCGACAGCCGACCTGCCGGAATTAGAGCTGGAATAAGCCGACACCAATCGGGATTCGGATGAGTTTACCTCTGACCGGAACTTTCAGATTTTCACAGATTATGCCGGTTTAAACACAGGAATTTATCAGTGATCAGCACTGTTTTAGTAATTGAATGTCATCTAACTGGTGTCTGTAAGAAAACGCCAATATCGGTGTTCCGCTCGTCCCAAAAAATGCTCATGTACGCTTTGTACATTGCGCTTTTTGGGAGCTTCGCGCGCCTTGATCCTGGCGTTTTCTTACGACACTACCTCTTTACATACAGGGACTAACTATATACGGAGGATGGCCATGGCTGAAACAGTGCAACAATCAGCGGTACCCGAATGGATGGTTGAGTATCGCCACTACGGAATAGAAGTTCTGAGAATTGTCCTTGGCCTGCTGATGTTTAACAATGGAATTTATTTTATTCGCAACAGCGAAATAATGCATGCTATGCTTGAGGAGGCGTTGCCGGTGGCACCTTTTATTGCAGCTCACGTGGTAGTATTTGCCTTTCTGGCCGGTGGAATTTTATTAATGTTGGGGTTGCTCACCAGAGTTGCGGCAATTATTCAAGTGCCGATTTTATTGGGAGCGGTGCTGTTCGTTCACGGCCCCAATATCTTCATGGGTGGTGCCCAGCAACCTGAATATGCTCTCCTGGTATTACTGCTGCTGATTGTGTTTTTCTTTTACGGCGGCGGAAAGTGGTCGGTGGATCATCACCTGATGCGCCAAAAACAAGAAGCGTAGCATAACGAGAATGGAAAGAAGTCAGCGGGTTAGTGTTACAAACCCGCTGACTTTGAGATACTGTCTTATGTTGTTTGTGAAGCCGCAGAGGGTTGGTCACCCATATCCGGATCGGCTTCCTTCGGGTTTTCGCCGTATTGATTAGCTCCGGGTTCGCTGTCCGTGACAGCAAATATCAGCAAAACGATTGCCCCGATAAACGGAACGAAGCCTATAAGCCACCACGTGCCGGTCCGGCCGATATCGTGCAGCCTTCTGACTATCACTGCAATACCAGGGATCAGAATGAACAGGGCGTAAAGTCCGTATAGCCCCATTGCAGCTAACATAAGAGTTCCCTCCTCACCGCCTAAAGCTCCGGCTGCGATAATCAGACCATACAACACCATCATGATTATGAAGTGAATCAATCCAAACATCCAGAACTCTTTTCGACGTGCTCTGCCACTGAAGTTGGCATAATTCTTAAGTACTTTTAAATACCAGTACATATTCGCCTCCTCTTATTATTCATTGTATTGTTTTTAGCGGCGCTTCTGATAAAACGGCTTCAGCGACGATGGCCGAAGCGCCCCATCCATCTTCGTTTGTAGCCGTATCATCCTGTTTACCATGAATGGGGCATTTTAATATTTCAGAATCCTAATCACAAGTAATAAGTAAATCTATCTTTTATGGTTTACTTCCTGTGTTTTTAGCCACCTGAAAATTCGGGTATGACGGGACTAAAATCTATTACTCACCATGCTTTGGCCGACCTTTATCAATTCCAAATCCATCGTACTGACTGTAGAAAAGCAATAAGGTAACCGCAATGCCATAAATCATAATATTGGCGGCTGTGCCGAAACTTTGCTGAAGTATTACCCCGAATGCCAGCATGCAAAGAAGCAGTCCCAAAGCGGTCAGGGCCCACCGGGTTTTCCATCCGATTATGAGCAGAATTCCGATAATGGTTTCTGCAGTTACGATAACATAGGCAAAGCCGCGGGCAAAGGCTTGAGGCAAAATGGTTTCCTCAAAACCACCGGCCACACCACTTGCAAAATCCTGCATTTCGGGGATGCGCACTATACTGCGTCCAAGCATATTGATACCCAGCATCAGGCGAAGTAGGGCAAATCCAATCTGGCGATTAAATGTGGCTGAAGTGGGGTCTGATGGTGTCATACTACTCCGTGACTTTTTGTTGAATTAAGGTTAAGGCAGATCACATTCCATCAAGAAAATAAAAAGTTTACAGCTACCCGCCAGTCAAAATATCAACTATTAACAGCTTACAGCATTTGATAACCGTCAATAATTATCAAAATCTCTTTTTGATTAACCCTGCATTGCTCAATTATGCGCCAAATCAAACCTTTTAGTATGAATTGAGTCACCACACCCAACCCCCTTCAAAAGGCTTTTTTCAATTTCAAAAGCCTTGTTTTAATATCCATAGTC
>SLQI01000053.1 GCA_007131535.1 Balneolales bacterium
GCATGCCAGTAGCAGAACACCTGTATACACCTTGATTTTTTGATAATCCATATGTGTACCTCTTGTTTTTTCGTCAGGCAGAAGCATCAGAAATAAACGCGTACGAATAAAGTGGTACGGGTATTAATCAGTGATATATCCGAATCCGGATCATCTATGGATGTGTACAGAAGCTGTGCTTCACCACCCAAAGAGAAATGGTCATTAGGCATATACTCGGTACCGAGAGCCGGACCGATATAAAAATTAGTTCGGGATTCGGATTCATCATCAGGGGCAAATTCTCCGTTGAAGTCAGCTTCTACCGAAGAGTGACTTAGGCCTAATCGTGCGCCATAATAAAGGCGGGTACGGTCAACGATTTCATGTAAACCCAAAAATCCACTTCCGAGCTGGAAAGTGGAGTTGGTTATACTCACATTGTCATCAGACTGAGCACTTCGGATGTACCCTATTTCGGGTTCTATCCGGAAGTTGCCGAAAGTAATCGGCGCATATAAGCTTACCGGTGTTAAAACCTCTTCAAGATCTATTTCAATTCCCAAAAAGCCGACACTTCCCCCGCTGCTATAACCGGTTCCCAATCCGAATCGGGGTCCGTCTTCCGCATACACGTTTGAAGCGAGTGAACCTATAGCGATTAATGCTGCTGTAAAAATGGTTGATGTCTTCATAGCTCTGAGGATTTAAAGTGTTACCATTAAACGTCATGGTTAACCTATGCCCAGATAATGATTTAATAAATACTTAATCTTAGGTATTTTTATGGAGACGGTCAGCCGGCAAAACATTACATCCGGTCCATCGGAATCAAGTATAGTATACCGAGCGCAGCGAATCCCATGGAAATTAAAATGCCCTGCCATAAGCCAAGAAAATGAACACCGTAGATAAGGGTTGCGTCCCTGCCGCAGTGCACGGCAGAGAGCACTTTCTTTCCGCATTTACCGCAGTAATAACCGGCCAGAACATATTTTTGGAGTACAGCGAGCATTATGACAGCTAAACCGGCAACCAGCAGCTGTTGGTAAAGGTTATGGTATAGAGCATCGGAGTCGGCAAGCCAGGCTAACCCATAAATGATTGAAGCTCCGGTAAAAGCAATGGCAAACCTGATGCCCCAGCTTCGGAAAGATTTGGGTGGAATCGCAGCCGGCGATATTTTTTTCAGCCAATAGGTAATGAAATGAAAATAGGCTATGGCAGTTGCACCGCCGATCAAGATAATAAAGTAACTGAAATACTGGGGACGGGGATCAATAAGATTCAGAAACAGAAATACAAGAGGAACAGCTGACAGATGAAAGACGGCGTTTATTTCAAACAGTCCTCGTGAATGTTCTTTTGAGATGTACGTGAAGTACCGGCGGGAAAATCGCCTCAGGGATACCCCCAGGTTGAAAGTCATGCAGTACCAGAGTGCCGGAATCAACCAGTGCCAGTCTCCCCAGGCGTAAATGACAAACAGCATCAGTGTAAGTCCGATAATCCCGGATACCGTCAGCTGTTTCCAGTAGTTCATGGCAATAAGCAACAGGAATACGGAAATAATAACTGCAGTGTGCATGATCAGTACTTCCGGGGGGTGCGGCATCATCATATAGATACCTAAAAAGCCGGCGAGCGGAATAATGAGGTTGTCGATGCCGTAAACCGAAACGGCTTCCAGCCCTGTTACCAGCATGGCCAGCACCAGTGCCAGCAGAATGGCAGTTTCGTTGTCGATCCGCTCTGAAAGTAAAACCGGGATCAAAATCACAATGAAAGCGGTGAGAAAAAACATCACCGACCCTTCCAGAGACCGGGTCTGCTTGTTGACGGAGAACTTAAACTCCCCGTACCGGATTCCGGCGATGGCAGCGACGGCATCGGGGATGGTGAGCAGCAGCATCGGCACCATGAACATCAGCCAGTCCCCGCCGGCAAACCAGAACACCAGCGGGATCACTACGGGAAACAAAAATGCTCCGGCGGAATCCGGATCAGCCTGGTGAACCGAACCCAATCCGGTTAGGAACCGGGTGAATAACATCAGTGCCAAAAAAGCCGCCGCTAAAACAATGACTGAGTAGAGCTCATCAAAAATAAAGGGGAAGCTACTTGCGGTAATCCCCGCAATGACATGCGCCATTTTACGTGTGACCGGCGCCGACACATTAGTATTATGCCGAATCAATTCGATCACCCCTAACACCACCAGTAAACCGGTGGCGACCAACCCGACTGAAGTCCATTCAACCATGGAATTTGCTTTATTTTAATACATTCTCGGTGATATAATCCCCGTACACAAAAGCCCGGTCTTGCTGCCAAAGCTGACCGGACAGCTGTTTGCGATGTTCAAATTTATTCGATTCATAATCCGACAATCTCCGCGGAACCAACAGATTCCAGTAACTGAGCTTCGCATTTTCCGCAGATGTACGATAAATATGATTTCCAAGATTCACCACCTGCTCTTTTGGCAGATATTCAAAAATATCAGACAAGTTCCAGGCCCGTATGGTGCCCTCATCCAGCGATTGAAGAACAGTGCCAAGATCCCCCTGCCGTAAATCCAGCCGGTTGATGCGCCGGCGAATAAGATCATAATTGCCGGCTTTCACATAGTCGGGCAGACATTCTTCATCGGGATAAGTCCCCCTGAAAATGTATTGCAGGTAGGGGTTGTTCCAGGGCTGCTGACCAGCCAGCACTCTTTCCGCTCGCCAGCGAAATGCAGAGCTTATTTCGCCCTCTTCCACCTGGGCAAAATGAGCTTCTGAACGGCCGCTGCGGCTAATCACCCTGCGGTTGAAAAACAGACGAAACATCAGCTTCCATCGCCAGGTATTCCAGCGATGATCATAAAACTGCCGTTGCTCTGCCTCGCTTTTTTCCCGAAGCAGCTTATCAACCCGTTTTCGGGAATGCATCAGCGGCAGAATGCGCCTGCGAAAAAGCGCAAAAAAACGCTCAAACTTGCCCTGATGGATGATGCCGTCACGTATCATCTGCATGTGCTGCTCCCACCACAATCGGTCTTCTTCGCTAAGCTGAGACTGAATCTGCCGAAAAACAGCCTCCCGATCATTGTGCCGGTGAAATCCTGCAAAAGCAAGAAAATCATCCCGTTCCAACTGCCGGATTGCCGCCAGTTTCAACCGCATCAGCCGCAACTGCACAGGGTTAAAGTCCACCGCTATCACTTTACCCGGATCATCCACCAGATGCATCAGCACGTTGTCCCCGGCAGAGCAAATCCCCAACACCGTATCCCCCGGCTGAATTTCCAATGCCACCTGATTCAACAGGGGATCTTCCCAGCACTGGGCATAATACAATTCCTCAAAAGCCTTCGGCATAATTTATTTATTATTTGTAAACACCATACCACCTGAGGCTGTCTAAAAAGACATGATTGTCCAAAATTGACTTAAATAATTTAGGCGTCATCCCGGAAACAATGGAGCGATAGCGGAATTGTTATCCGGGATCCAGGGAATTTGGCAC